>JAYULN010000453.1:0-21826 GCA_043763525.1 Hymenobacter sp. | reverse complement strand
TACAAGCCCTGGCCCTGGCCCGGCAGATGCTCAGCTTTGCCCCGCTGGCGCGGGCATTGCAAGAGGTGGAGGCGCGGGTACTGCTAGGAGCACCGCTGCACAGCAGCCTGCAGGAGTTCGGCTTTTTATTCGATGCCCGATTGGTAGCCCTGGTTAAGGTCGGCGAAGAAGTCAACAAGCTGGATTATTTCTTCAATCTGCTGGCCCAGCAGTATGGCGAGGAAGTGGACCACCGGGCGGCCTTGCTAAGCACGGCTTTAGAGCCCCTCATTATGCTTTTTCTGGGCGGCGTAGTGGGGCTCATTCTTATTGGCATGTACTTACCTATTTTTCAAATTAGTAACGCAATCCAATAGGAACATTCAGGCCGATTGCCACATCTTTGATAAAATTCTTTCCTATGGCCAAAATCTACTCTTTGAAATGGCTTGCCCTGCTTACATTCAATCTGAGCTTGGTATCCACTGCTTTTGCCCAATGTCCGGCCCCTGCCGTTTGCACGCCGGGTAATGCCTCCAATCAGCAGGCGCCAGCCTTTGGCATGGGCATTTTCAACGTTACCATTGGTAGCATCAATAACTCGACTGCCGGCAATACCGACGGCTACCAGGACTACAGCTGCACCGTCGCAACGCCGCTGACCAAAGGCCAGAGTTACCCGGTCAGCATCCGGACCAACGCCAATGTCAACGAGACGGTGCGGGTCTGGATTGACTACAACAACGACGGGCAATTCCATGCGACCAACGAGCTGTTTTTTGCGTCCGACAATGCCCGCCAGCACACGGGTCCCTCGCAGGCCATCCCCACGACGGCGGTGATGGGCGTGCGCCTGCGGATGCGCGTGGCGGCTGATGCCGCCGTGGCCCCCGTGCCCACGGCTTGCTCCACCCCACAGTACTCGCAGACTGAAGATTATGGCGTGACCCTGCAAGCGGTGACCCGCCCGCCAGTGCCGGCCTTTGCAATAACGCCGGGCAATGCCTGCGGTACCTACGCGTTTCAGGATCAGAGCACGGGCGCGGCGACCAGCTGGCGCTGGACCTTTGGCGACGGCAGCGTCAGCACCCAACAAAACCCCACCCACGCTTACGCTACGCCGGGCACCTACGCGGTCCGACTGCGCGCGTGCAATGCGTTCGGCTGCGACTCGCTGCAGCAAGCCGCGGTCGTCACCGTGTTCGCCTCTTACCCGATTGCGACCAGCTGCCGGCCGGCCACGCTCAACTACTGCTGCAACTACGGCATCACCCGCGTCGATTTTGGCAACCTGTCCTCAGCTTCGCCCAACGGCAGCGCGGGCTACGAGGACTTTAGCTGTACCCGCCGCGTTACCGTGGCGCAGGGGCAAGCCGTACCGCTGCAAGTCATCACGTCGGGCAATGCCCAAAATACCTGGGTGTACCTTGACGCGAACAACGACGGCGTTTTCACCCCCTCGGAGCAGGTGTTCCAGGCTATGAACAGCGCCAATCCACAAGGCTTTGTAATAGTTCCACGCACGACGATAGTCAGTCAGCCCCTTCGCCTGCGGGTTATTTCCGACGCGGTGGGCGGGGCCACCGGTCCCTGCGCCGACCGCACCAGCGGCCAGGTGGAAGACTATGCCGTTGTCGTTACCCCAGCGCCTTGCCCCACGACGGTCCAAGGCGGGCAGGTGGAGTATTTTCACTCGGCCGCCCAAAACCTGAACCTAGGCACCGACTCGGTGGTAACGGCCCTGCTGCTCACCCGCTACACGCCCGGCGCCACCATTCAGTGGCAACGGAGTCCCGTGGTCACGCCGCCGGTGTGGCAACCCGTGCCTGGAGGCACCAGCCCCACCTTGGTTTATAAGCGCCTTGCCCCGCAGCCCGACAGCCTGTACCGGGCTGTGGTCAGTTGCGGCGCGACCTCGGCAATCTCCATCAACACTGTGCAGACCACCGTGGGCGCCCGCCCGCGCCTTCACACCAACGGCTGCAGCAGCAGCAGCGCCCTCTACATTCAGCGCGTGCGCTTGGGCGGCACGTTGCTCAACAACCCGTCGGCGTGCAGCAACACGCTCGGCACCGGTTACCGGCTCTTCAGCCCGGCCCAGCCCACGCGCACGGCCACGGTATTTCGCGGCGAAACCTACGATCTGGAAGTCACCACCACGCAGAGCAGCCGCATCAGCGTGTACCTCGGCACCCAGACCCAGGACTTGCTCCTGCCACAGTGGGTGTCGGTTTCGGCCGCCGGAACCCCCACGCGCTTTTTAGTGAAGCTGGACTCGTTAGTGCTGCCAGCCGCCACGGCCGTGCTGCACCTGCGCGTGCGCTGCGACACCGACCAGAACGTGCCCAGCCCCGTGGGCCGCGACCATCAACTCGTCAATGGCGACACCGAAGACTACATTCTACGCGTCGCGCCACTTACCTGCGCCGAGCCGGTCAGCGCTGGGTCGCTTACCGGCCCAACGACTTCTCAATGTCCGCGTGACTCGTTTCAACTGGCTTTGCTCGGGCCCACCCCGGGGGCCCGGCTGCAATGGCAAACTTCGACCGATAGCGTAACCTGGCAGACGCTGGCTGGAGTTACCGGCCGCTCATTTCAGGGGCGTATCAGCGCGACCACCTACTTCCGGGTGCAGGCGCAGGGCTGCGCGACGACAACTACGACGGCGGTGCTGAAAGTGCTGGCTCGCCCCATTGCCGAGTGCTACTGCGTTGCGCCCATCGCGTCCGTGCCCGTAGCCGCGCCGACTATTACCCGGGTAAAAATTGTGGGCACCACGCTCGACAACACCAGCTCTGGCACCAGTAGCGGGCCGGGCAGTACCACCTATGCGCCCACGCGGCCCGCGCTGACTGCCGAGTTGGTGCGCGGCGCTACCTACACGGTGCAGCTCACCGTAGCCAATGCCGGGGCCAGCGCCGGGGCCCAACTGCAAGCCGCCGCCTGGCTGGACCTGAACCGCAATGGCCTGTACGACTCTTTGGAGTGGGTCCAGTTGGTGCGCGCCCCCGCCGCGGGCACAGCCACGTATCAGGCCACGTTGCCAGTAGGTGTATGGGCCAGCCCCGGCCCGATGGGCCTGCGCCTGCGGGTGGGCAACGACGTGGCGTTCCGGCCGTCGGGCGCCTGTGCCGTCGCGGCCTTATCCGCCGGCCGCGGCGAAACCGAAGCCTATACTGTGAGTGTCATCGCGCCGCCCTGCGTCGGCACCCTCACAGCGGGAGTCATCGACTACCAACGCAACACCAACGGCGTGTGTCAGTCCCGCCTGCGGAGCACGTCCTACACGCTCGGCGCCGAACTGCAATGGCAGACCTCGTTTGGGGGCACCACCTGGACGGACGTGGCCGGTGCCACGGCTGATGAGTATGTAGTATGGGACCTTCCCACAGATTACTTCCGGCTACGGGCGCAGTGCAGCGGCGCAACGGCCTACAGCCCCTCAGTGCAAGTGGTGGACTACCGTTTAAATATCCCGTGTGGCTGCATGATAGATGGTCCGCAGGCCGAAACCGCCGCGCACGCCTACGTCGACGACGTGGAAATTACCGGCACTCCCCTGGTGAACCTGGGTTCAGGTGCCAGCTACGTGCCGGTGCCGCGCTCCACGGCCTTGGAGGCCACGGCCCGCTGGGCGCCGCAAACGCAAGGTTTCACGGCCACGCTGCTGCGCGGCAGCAGCTACTCATTGCGCCTGGCAGCCGTCGGAGCGGTGGGACCCAGCACGCCCGCCGGCACGGCAGTCGGGGCTTGGATTGACTGGAACCACAACGGTACGTTTGAAAGCGGCGAATACTACGGCTCGTCCACCAATGGCGTGGGCCGGGTCAATTACACTGGCACTATAGCCGTGCCCGCCACAGCCCCGCTGGGCCAGACACGCGTGCGCGTCCGGGCAGCAGGCAGCTTACTCAATACGCAGGGCTGCCAGTACACGGCAGAGTCCGAAACGGAAGAATACTTCATTACCGTGGCCGATCAGGTGCCCGTGCCCGTGCCCGTGCTCACGGCCACTTCGGCACCCCTGTGCCTGGGGGCTACTCTGCAGTTGGGGGCTAGCGGAGCCGGCCCTGGGGTGCGCTACGACTGGCTGGGGCCTGCCGGCTTCACGGCCACGAATACGGGGACGCCCACGCGCCCCAATATAACCGCCCCGCACGGCGGCACCTACATTGCCGTGGTCACACGCAACGGCGAGCGACTGCTCACTTCGGTGTACGTGCCCGTCGATACCTGCCACGCGGTGCTGGCGGCGCGGGTCCAGGCGCGCAACAGCCCCGTCGTCGTGTACCCGAACCCAACCACGGGACAATGCCAAGTTAGTCTGCCTGTCAGCATAGCTTATCCCACTCAGGTGCAAGTGCGCAATACAACGGGGCAGTTGGTGTCTATCCCCACTCCTACCTTGCATACCGGGACCACCACCACGGAAATTTCCTTCGATTTAAGTACGTTGCCGCAGGGGCTCTACTTGCTCGAAATCAGCACGGCGCAAGGTCGCATCTACGGCAAGGTGGTGCGCCAATAAATGACATTTTCTTATTCAACACCAGCTGCCTACAAACAGGCATCTGACTTTTTTCTTTTCTACTTCGTATGCGTTTTTCGGGTCAAGAAGTGTTCAACGGGCTTGTTGTTGGGATACTAGGCGCTGGTGCCATTTTCTTTTATACCAATCGGCCACCTAAGCTGGCTTACGTAGAATCAGCCCGAGTGCTGGAGGGCTACAAGGTAATGCACGATGCCAAAGGCACCTATCAGCAACAAGTACTAGGCTGGCAGGCCAATCTCGACACACTCAAGCAAACCGTGCAAAGCGAGATTGACACGTACAACAAGCAGCGCGCTACCCTACCAGCCGCCGAGCGCCGCACCCAGGAAGAACGCCTAGCCGAACGCCAGCGTCAATATCTCGGCTATAAGAAAGCCATAGCAGATAAAGCGGAAGAAGAAGAAGCCCGTTTGACGGGGCACGCTGTGCAGAAAGCAGATTCCCTGATGCGGGTATATGGCAAAGCGCACAACTACGATATTGTATTTGCCGCCTCAGAGGCCGGTACGGTTGTTTATGGAAGGGACGGGATAGATATTACGAACGATGTGATTAAAGCGTTGAACAGTACTAACTAATAGTTGAATCAAAAAATTGGCAGTAGTGTAAACAGGGATTGAGGTGGTCTAGCTGAAACGGACAGTGCGAAGTCTTACCTTCCACTGCCCATGACTGAAAAACTGAATCCAGGCGGAACGCTGCCCGCCACCCGCAACACGTACACGCCGGCTTTCAAGGCCGAATGCGTTCGCCAAGTAGCGGCCGGTGCCCGGCAAAGCGACGTGGCCCGTGCCCAGGGCATTTCGCCGGCCCTGCTGGGCCGCTGGCAGCCGCCGTGCCCAGCAGCGCGGAGCGCGACGAAATCAGGCAGCTGCGCGCCGCGCTCAAGCGCGTGGAAATGGAGCGCGATATTTTAAAAAAAGTCGTGACCAGCGCCTGCTTTACGCGCAGGCTCTCCCAGCCCCCTCAGTGATGAGCCGCTACACCTTTATCGCGGCCTGCGCCGAGCCGTGGCCCGTGCAGGTGCTTTGCCGCTTGTTGGCAGTCAGTTCGGCCGGCTACTACCAGTGGCGGCAACGCCCGGCCCCACCCGTTGCGACGTGGCAGCCGGCGGCGCAGGCAGCCTTCACGCGCCACGCCCGCCGTTACGGCACCCGCCGGTTGCGGGCCGAATTGCATGCCGAAGGCCACGCCGTGGGCCGCTACGCGCTGCGCTCGTGGCTGCGCGGCCAAGGCCTGCGGGCCCTGAGCACCCGCCCGCACCGCCCCCGCACGACGGTAGCGGACCCGGCGGTCGTGGTGGCCGAAAACCGGCTACTCGGCCGGCCCGCGCCCACGGCTCCCGACCAGGTCTGGGTCGGCGACATCACCTATTTGGGCCTTGGTTAAAAGTTTGGTCCAAAAGTTAAACGAGTCTTCTTGAAGGACTGTGTTTTTTCAAGTTAGTCGCTATCTATCCGTCCGTTTAGTACCTTAGTCCGACTAAGTTGCTATCCATCTCTTGTGAAGGCTTTTTTACTCTTGTGTGGGCTGTTGAGTCACATCCCTCACCTAGTGGTTGCCCAATCTCCGGCCTACACAGCCGCCTATACCACGTTGCAAGCCATGCTCACTGGTAAGCAGAAATCCGACTTTCAACACGCCGTGTTTGTGGTCGAGAATGCTTGGTATGACAACGCTCGCAGCGAAGCGCAATTCAACCAGCAGCTAAGCAGCGCCGCCCAAATATGCCGGCGCATGGTGCAGCAAAAGAACCTCCAGCAGCACCCCACGGCCGGCAACTGGGCCATCTTCATGTGGATGACGCAGAAAGTGCCCGAGAACGGCAATCAGCCCCTGCGCTACGACTTCGAGGACTTCACGGGCAAAGCGTCGTTTCCGCACACCTTTGTCACGCGGGTGCTCCAAGACCACAAGGGCAACTGCCTTTCCTTGCCGCTGCTCTATAAGTGCTTGGCCCAACAACTAGGCGTTGGGCGCGGTTGACCTTCGGGCCAAGCCATGCCTGGATTCGGCACCTGGACGAGGAAGGCAAATGGGCCAACGTCGAACTGACCAGCGGGCAATTGCCTTCCGATGGCTTGATGATGACCGAACTCGGCATCAGCACCGAGGCCATCAAGAGCGGGGCCTACTTCAAGTCCTTGACCGAGCAAGAGGCGCTGGCCTTCCTGCTCACGCAACTGGCCTTGGGCTACGAGCACAAGTTCGGCCACTTGGACGCCTTCACCGAGCGCTGCACCGATTTATCATTGGCCTATTTCCGGCCCAACGTCGTGGCGTACATGCTCAAAGCCAACTACCTAGCGCATAAATCGCAGAAGTTACTAGCTAGTAAGAAAGCCACGCGGCCCGAACTAGATAAGCTGCATCAGCAATATGTGCGCTACCAGACTAAATTGCGCACGCTCGGGGCCAACACGCTCTCCGCGCAAACCTACACGCAGTGGGTCAACTCCATGCAAGCCCGACCCACTAAATAATCCCGATATGCAAGCAAAACTACTCCTGTGCGTGGCCCTGCTCTTTTCCTTCCTCCAGGCAGTCGCGCAGGACGATTCTCCCTACGCCCGCTTCGGCTACGAGGGCAAAGTCCTGCGCACCCCGCAGGAGCGACAGCAGCGCATGATGCTGCTCGTGCCCAATACCGATACGGCCTCCGCCGTTGCCCAAGTGGGCCTCGACCCGGCTAACCAACGGTATTACCTCTTCGATAAGCAGAATCAAGTGATTCAAACTGATACCCTAACGTCTACAGAAGTAGCCCGTTTTCTCTCCGTGGACCCCTTGGCTCCTGAATATCCATGGTTTACCCCGTATCAGTTTGCAGGTAATACGCCTATACAAGCTATTGATTTAGATGGACTAGAGCCTAAGATAATGATTACTAATCAGATAACTGGCTACACAGCTCAACACGTTTATGGTGAACATGGCATGCCTAAGTCTCCAATAGTTGTTCCTACTTATAAAGTTATACTCGTTGATGCACAACAGCCCAAAACTATTATTGCCACCGCAAATACTACAAGAGATTCTTGGTATTCGAGAGGTAGTACCGAAACAGGTTTTTGGTTGTGGAAAGGCACTGATTATTCTTTAGTTAATCGAGCCTTCGAACCAGCCGATGGCAATCAGAATCTTTATACAGGTCAAGCGTTGCAGTATCCTGCGGGAATTGATGCTTATGCTTTGAGAAGGCATGGTAGCGAGCGTATTCCTGCAACTTCGTTTACAAACAGCATGAATACTTATTTGGATGGTACACCTATTGATGATGCTAGAAGAGATTTATCAGTAGCAACAGGTGTAATGTTCCATATTGGTGGTTGGTATCGACACTTGGATAGCAATACCAAAAGCTTAGCAGGTTCGTACGGTTGCTTCGGTTTTACACCAACATCTCAGATATACAGCACTCCTGAAGCAGCGCAAGAGGCAATTAATAGTGGCTCGTATATGCAGACTACCTCAAATGCTTCTCAGAAGAAATTCATAAATCAAGTTCTTGGTGTCGGCAGAAAGTATCAGGGTACCGAGAATGAAGACAAGGTGCTTATATCCGTGCAAAAACGCACTCAAGTCGAGAAGTCCAAAACAATTTCCGAATGAGGTCAGGCATAGTATCAATATTTATCATTGCTTTAGTAACTTATTCTTGCAATAAGAATAAGAGCAATGAAAAACGTGTATGTATTTGTGTTTCATACCGCCCACTAAATTCGATTTGTTTACTTGAAGTTCGGGACTCTATCCGAATTGCATATCAAGGTCAAGTAAGGCCAATCGATGATAATACGGATTGTATAATAAGCTTACCGTCTGTTTTTCATAAAGGAAAAGAATTTATTCCTGTCGGATATCTTTATTACAACGCCGATAACTTACTTGTAAAAGCAAAAGTTGTATTTACTTTAGGCAACAACCCTGGCATTGATACAACTGGTATAAGAAGTAAGTTAATGCAGAGTTTTAGTTACGATAAGAATATCCATCATTCTTATGCTTATAACAATGATACTTCGCGTATTTTCAAGTCATTCGACTACCAGATGAAGTAGGCTTCTTTTAAAGAAGCTGCCAAATTAGAATATTCTTAGGAAATTTGGTCAAAGCGTTAGCCAAATGGGGTAGTAGGTGTCTCCCAGTTAAAGGCAAAAAGGGCGTCCAGGTCAAAGCGGAGGGAGTCTTTTAGGGCGTCGTCCGAGAAATCGAACTCGCCATGCAGGGTGACATGCTGCCAGCTCACGGGCGAGCTGGCGGCGATGGCATCGGCCACGGCTTGGCGCTCGGCCGCCGGGGCTTGGAATAGTGTACTACTCCCCAAAAACTGGACAGTTTAAGCGGGGTTTGTTAAGCAAATTGGAGATGGGTTAAAGGTCGGGGTTTGGGCAAAAATTTGTGCGGGCGTTTGGCCCTTCAGGGCCTGGTGGGGGCGGTGGTGGTTGTAATAGGTGAAGTAGGCGTGTAGCTGCTGGTAGAGGTGCTGGCCGTCGGTGGCGGGGCTGAGGTAGACACATTCCCATTTGACCGAGCGCCAGAGGCGCTCGATGAAGGCGTTGTCGGTGGCCCGGCCGCGTCCGTCGCGGCTAATGCGGCAGCCGGCTTGCAGCAAGGCCTGCTCGAAGGGCTGGTTGGTAAACTGGCTGCCTTGGTCGGAGTTGAAGATGTAGGGGGCCGGGTGCTGGGCCAATGCCGCCTGCAAGGCCGTGAGGCAGAAGCCGACGTCGAGCGTGTTCGACAGTTCCCAACTCAGCACGTAGCGGGCATGCCAGTCGAGCACGGCGACCAGGTAGAGAAAGCCCTTGGCCATCGGAATGTAGGTGATATCGGTGCTCCAGACCTCATTTGGTGCCGTGACCGGCCGCTCGCGTAGCAGGTACGGGTAGGGCGTGATGCCCTGCCCGGGGACCGACAGGCGCGGCTTGGGATAGACCGGCTCGTGGCCCATGAGCCGCACCAGCCGGCGCACGCGCTTTTCGTTGACGACGTGCCCCGCCAGCCGCAAGTGGTCGCGCAGTCCCAGTACGCCTTTAAAATTATGGTCGGTAAACTCCTCATCGAGCCGGCGCATGAGCAACAGATTCCGGGTGCTTTCGCCGCAGGGCTGGTAGTAGGGGTCGCACTAGAGTAGGAACGGAAAACAACGCTAGGAGAATTCGGCTAAGCGTTCTTCCCAATTGGACGGGTTGCGTAACGGACGCAACTCGCCGGCAGCAATGGCTTCGGGCAACGTAAAATCGTAACGGCCCAGCATGTTGACGTGCTCGTGCAACAGGGGCGAGAGGCGTGCTACGTCGTCTGGATTCAGAGGCCCTTCCGTTTCCTGCCACTGTTCCAAGGCCCGCTGCAAATAGCGCGTGTTCCACAGTACCAGCGCGTTGACGACTAATCCCAATGCCCCTAACTGGTCTTCCATACCTTCGCGGTAGGGTTGCCGTAACTCGCCTTTTTTGCCGTGAAACACGGCGCGGGCCAGGGCGTGGCGGCCTTCGCCCCGGTTGAGTTGAACCAGGATGCGCCGCCGATAGGCTTCGTCCTGCACGTAGGCCAGTAGGTACAGCGTTTTCTCCACCCGGCCCAGTTCCGCCACTGCCCGGCCCAGCACCGAGAGGGACCCGGCCCGTTGGAGCGTGCGCATGACCGCCGTGGCCTTGACTTTACCCAACTTAAGCGAGCCGGCCAGCCGCAACATGTCGTCCCAGTGGTCAATAATGAGACGGGAATTGACGACGTGGCGGCTCAAGGCGTTGAGTGGCCCGTAATCATCTTCTTTTTCTAACCGCCAGAAGCGCTGGTCCGAGAGGTCCGCCAAGCGGGGGCTGAATCGATACCCCAGCAAGGCAAACAGCCCGAAGACGACCTCACTGTAGCCGTGGGTGTCGGCCATAATCTCCTGCGGGTCCAGGCTGGTCTGCTGTTCGAGCAGCCCCGCCAGAATAAAGAGCGAATCACGCAACGTGCCGGGAATGACGATGCCGTGAAAACCAGAAAACTGGTCGCTGGTGAAGTTGTAGTACGTGACCCCGCGCTGAGAACCAAAGTACTTGCTATTCCAGCCCGCATAAATTGTGCGCACGGGCACCACGAAGCGCATCCCATCCGCCGAGGCGACCTCCCCGCCGCCCCAGCGTTGGGCCAGGGGCAGCTGCGCCTGCCCGTCCACGAGCCGGGCATTGGCCGCCGTGAGCGTTTCCACCCGCAGGTAATTTTGCTGCACCCACGAGAGGCGCGCCAGCGTCAGGGCCGGTACTTCCGCTCGGGCCACGTTCTTTAGGCCGAGGTTGCAGGCCTGCGCCAACAGCACGGCGCAGATGCTCAGCGGCAGGTCCTGGGCGGCCGTCTGGCCATCGGCTACGTGGGTAAAGGCGCTGGCAAAGCCCGTGAAGGCCTCCACTTCCAGCAGCAGCGCCGCCAACTCGACCGGGGGCAGGGACGCCGGCACTTGCTCGCGCAGCCGCTGGAGGCTGGCTGATTCGGCTTGCGCGGCCAACGGGCTCACGACGACATACGGCTGCCCGTCGTGCTGCAGCAGTTGCAGGGCGGTGTTCTGCGCCAGGTTTTCCCCGACTTCCGCGTAAGCGGTGCGCAGCTGCTGGCGGAGCCGGTTCAACTCCACCAGCGGCTCCGTCGAGCGGTTCAGCGCCCGCGCCACCGAATCGCGGGCGGCCTCCCAGGCCGCGCCCCGCAGCAGTTCGGCGCGCGGGTCGCCGTGGCGCTCGCTGACGACCACGAACACCTCGCGACGGCGCAGGGCCTGGTGCAGCCGGTCCAGTACGCACAGGGTGTACGCTTGCGGATTCACTTCCCCTTTGCCGGGGAATACGCGCCGGCCCCAGCCGGCGGGCACGACGGTGCGCGGCGCGGTGGACCACGCCGGCCGTCCCCGCCCGCCCGCTTCCTGCACCTGTAGAAAGCGCCAGGCATCGAGCAAGGGCTTGGCGGCGGGGGTACTCTCGAAGGCCACGCCTGCCAGCAACGCCGGCAGAAACCGTCGCACGGTCGCGTAACTGCCGCTGAGGGCTTCCAGCAACGGGTCGTCGCCGCTGCTGGCCAGCGCCTGCACGGCATCGGCGGCTTTCCGCAAGGGCCCTTCCCCGATGCGGTCAAGCACCTGTTGTCGAAGGGCCGCGTCCGGAACCGCCTCGTCGAGCACGATGCGCACGGCCTGTTGCAGCACCAGCGCGGCTTGGTCGAGGTCCTTGAGCGAACGCAGCCGCTCGCGCCGGCGCTTCGTTTCGCCGCGCAGGGCCAGCGAAGCCATCAGCCCGTCGAACAGATCCAAGATATCGTCCGTGGCCGTGCGTTCGAGGGCCTGCACGAAGACAAGCAGCGTGGCCAGGCGGCGTTCTTCGCCCATGCGCCCCAGCGTTTGGGCCCACGCCAGGTGGGCGTGCCGGGCCAGCCGCGCCAAGCGTGCTTCGGGCAGGTCGCTCACGGGGACGTCGCCGACGCCCACGGCCCGGACCCGGTCCAGCCGGCGCAGGGCGGACACGAGCGCGGGGGCGGACACGCGGGTGGGCGGCGTGCGCAGTTGCTCCAAGGGCGTCAGCCGCTCCCCGGCCGGCACGACCAGCAGCGCTTCCAGGGCCTGCTGGTGCGCCGGACGAAGGCGGGCGCGCAGCTGGCGGTAGACGTGGCGGCCGGTGCGCTCCCGCACCCGCGCAATGAGGCGGGCCAGCAGCGAGACGCCCGGCAACACGACGCGCTGGGCCACCAGGTGCGCGGTGGCCAGGTCAAACAGCACGCCGGGCCGCACGGTGCTGGTCGTGACCTGCGCGTACAGCCAGCGGGTCAGCCGAAACGCCTGCCGTTCCTCGAACGGCTGGTAGCCCAGATGCGCCACGAGGCGGGCCTGGTGGTCGTACACGGTGTTGGGGCGGGTGTACCGCGCTTGCCAGCCGTCGGCGGGTAGCTGCAACTGGGCGGCCAGGGTCTGCACCACCACGGCGGGCACCTGCGTGGGGGCTGGCAGAAACGTGCCCAGGAACCGCAGCATGCCAAGCTGCACGGCGCAGCCCAGGCGGGTGTAGGGGCGGCGGTAGCCGGCCAGCAGGAGCCGGTCCGAAGGGCTCAGGTAGAAGAAGCGCGCCAGCTGCTCCGGGCTCGGGTCGGCGTGGTAACGTCCGTAGCGCGCCGCTTGCTCGTTACTCAGAAACTCTACCGGCATTTATGTATGCAGAAAACAGCCGTTTTCGAGTGGGTAGCCCTCTTCAACTTTATTCAACAACATCTTAATTTATTCCCTCGAGATACTATGGGAATGAATTTTTTACCTTTTCTAATAAAACCTTTGAGTTGGGAAGGTCTTTGAATCTATATAAATAGGTGTAGCAATCATTTTCTGATTTTTTGCACACTCTTACATAAAGCACTTTAATCAAAGTTGTTTTTGCAAAATCGGCTTTTATTATTCCCGAAGAAAAACCCTTGCCGTTTTGAAACAATCGTATTTCGCTTAGTCTGCGCTCTAATACATTATCTACATACAACGTTTTTCCATTTCCGTCATTAATGTAAATATTAGTAATATAAAAGCCTGGAGATTCGACTTTTATAGTGGAGCCTGCATCATTAAAACTGACTACGATGGCTTCATCAGGCTTACAGCCGTAGAGAAAGAAGATAACCCCGCAAATAATTGCAACGCTCTTAATTGCCATATTTGCTGGTAATTTTGCTTTGTGCGTCTTTTACATTACTTCTGCGTGTTTCGTATCCGCTGATTTTGCTTTGCAAAGCGCTTACGCGTGGTTCAACACCTGGCCCAGAGCTGTTGCTATAACCAGCTACTTGAGTTTGTAGAGCGGAGATTTGACTACTAAGATAATCTACTTGGTCTTGTAGGATGACATCTCTTCTAAAACGAGCACCCAGCGATTCTGATTGAATTGCTTTCTGTTCTTCACTCTGATTACCATTCAGTATTTGCATTAAAGCACCGCCTTTATAATTCAACAAAGCAGAACCATATGTATTGTTAGTATTTAGGTCTCCTATTTCATACGCTCTTTGTTCGGTAGATATGTTTCGATAGCCTGTTATTGCTTCCAAACCATAGCCTACATAGAACCCAGCAGTGCCATAATCAGCGATATCATTTTCATGACTTTGTTCGTGCGCGATATTCGTAAACCATTCGCCGCTTGTTCTATTGGCATCAGCATCATGAACTACGGTAGTACCCATTACGGATGCGCTCATTTCCTTGGGCACGCCAACCATTTTTGCCCAAGATTTAGTGCGGATATTCTCGTAATAAGGCTGCCATGTAGCTTCGGTGAGTGACGAATTGCTAAAAGCGAATGCTGCATTTAAAACGGCCACTATTGGCTTTGTTAGTTTCCCCGTTTTATCCACCATCGTTAACGGTTCCAACCCATCTATGTCGATAGCCTGAATAGGTGTGTTGCCTGCAAATTGGTAGGGTGTGTACCAAGGGTAACTCTTGGTTAGTGGGTCCACTGATAAGAACCGCGCCACGTCCGTGCCAGCCAAGGTATCGGTTTTCAGAACCTGGTTGTCTTTGCCAAAGAGGTAATAGCGCTGGTTAGCCGGGTCCAAACCCACTTGCGCAACGGCGGAGGCCGTATCGGTATTGGGCACGAGCAGCATCATCCGTTGCTGCCGCTCCTGCGGGGTGCGCAGCACTTTGCCCTCGTAGCCAAAGCGGGCATAAGGCGAGTCCGTTTGCGCCACTGCCTGATAGGCCGAAAACAAGCAGACGACGGGGAGTAGGTAGCGTGATTTCATTTGGTGGCGTTATTTGGTTGGGCGGGCTTGGATAGAGCTGACCCACTGCGTGTAGGTCTGCGCGGAAAGGGGGTTGGCCCCCAGTGTGCGCAATTTAGTCTGGTAGCGCACATATTGCTGATGCAACTTATCTAATTCGGGCCGTGTGGCTTTCTTGCTAGCGAGCAGCTTCTGCGATTTATGGGCCAGGTAGTTGGCTTTGAGCATGTACGCCACGACGTTGGGCCGGAAGTAGGCTAGCGATAAATCGGTGCAGCGCTCGGTGAAGGCATCGAGATGGCCGAACTTATGCTCGTAGCCTAGGGCCAACTGCGTGAGCAGGAAGGCCAGTGTCTCCTGCTCGGTCAAGGGCTTGAAGTAGGCCCCGCTCTTGATGGCCTCGGTGCTGATGCCCAACTCGGTCATCATCAACCCATCGGAAGGGAGCTGGCCACTGGTCAGTTCGACGTTGGCCCACTTGCCCTCTTCGTCCAGGTGCCGAATCCAGGCGTGGCTCGGGCCCAGCGTCAATCGGGCTTCGACCCCCACTTGCTGAGCCAGGCACTTATAGAGCAGCGGCAAGGAAAGGCAGTTGCCCTTGTGGTCTTGGAGCACCCGCGTGACAAAGGTGTTGGCGAAATTGGCTTTGCCCGTGAAGTCCTCGAAGTCGTAGCGCAGGGGCTGATTGCCGTTCTCGGGCACTTTCTGCGTCATCCACATGAAGATGGCCCAGTTGCCAGCGGTCTTGTGCTGTTGCAAGTTTTTCTGCCGGACCATACGCTGGCAGGTTTGAGCTACCGTGCTCAGTTGCTGATTGAACTGTGCTTTGTTAAGTGTATTGCCGAACCAGGCATTCTCCACCACGAACACGGCGTGTTGGAAGTCGGGTTTCTGCTTGCCCGTCAGCATGGCCTGTAACGTGGCATAGGCCGCCGTATAGGCCGGGGATTGCGCGACGCATGGGCAGATTCCAGCTAACAAAAGACTCAGAAAAAGAACAATAGTTTTCACAATAATCCGGTACCTCTGCTACTGTCGGGCAATAGCGTAAAGAAAACAAATTAACGCACTTATCAGGTCTTCATCTTCTGACTTGGCCGGCCTAGCGTCAAGTAGTCAAGCATTACTAAGGAATTAGGTCCCACTCTGCTGTTGAATATTGCCCGTAGGAACGCCCAAATGAATAAGGTAGCGGTAAATGGTAGCCCGGCCAACGCCAAGCAGTTGGCCGATTTCTGCTACGGTCTTATCCTGCTGCAGATAGAGGGTCTTCGCAGCCTGCGCTTTGGAGAAGGCTTCTTTCGATAACCCTTTCGGCCGGCCGCCTTGCCGGCCGCGAGCGCGAGCTGCAGTTAGCCCCGCTTTGGTGCGCTCACGAATAATGTCGCGCTCAAACTCGGCCAGCGAAGCAAACAAGTTAAACATAAGGCGGCCCTGTGCGGTGGTCGTGTCCAAGTGGTCCTGCAGACTGACGAAGTGGATGCCTTTGTCCTGAAAGCCCGCCACCAATGTGACTAGGTCTTTGAGCGAACGGCCCAGTCGGTCAAGTTTCCAAACCACGAGCGTATCGCCGGGTCGCAGCCGGGTCAGCAGGTGTTGCAGGGCCGGGCGCTCTTTCACCGAGGATACTTTCTCCTGGGCCACTTCGGCACAGCCGTAGGCCTGCAAGGCATCGGTCTGCAGGTGCAGGTGCTGGTCGGAGGTACTCACGCGGGCATACCCGAAAATCATCGCCATTTTTCTCAAGAAGTCAGTGGGGGCGAAGATAGCGAGTCGTTGATTGGTGAGAACAGGAAATGAGACAATCTTTGGCAGGTTTTCGGGGTGCGAAGCGGCCGAGGCGGGTGGGCCACTAAAACGGCCGTATTCTGAGACAGCCGCCCATACAGTTTTCCCCTACCGATACTTTCTGTTCCTACTCTTGTGCTACCCCTAGTAGTAGCTGCTGCGCGCCAGCCCCAGCGCCTGGCAGCGGGCCTGCACGGAGCCTTCGCTACTGGCCTGTACCAGGGCACGTTGCTGGGCTACGCACATGGCGGTAGTGTTTTTTTTAACAACTGGTTTTCCATTTGCAGCCGGCCGATGGCGGCATAAAGCGGCTCCACATCGGGCACCGCCGGGAGCATCGCACTGGGCTCAATGAAGACCTGCTCCGCCTGCTGGCGCAACTGCGTCTTCCAGCGGCTGATTTGCGCCACTGATAACTGATAGCGCGTGGCTAACTCAGCCAGCGGGTGCCGCTCGGTCAGCGCGGCCAGCGCTACCGCTGCTTTGAACGCCGCAGTGAAGCGACGACGGGTACGTTTGGGGTTCATGGCGTTGACTAAGATAGCCGCCATAAACTGTCCAACTTTTGGGGAGTACTACAAGGTGACCGTCATGCGCAAGATGCCGATGGCGCGCATGATACTGGGGAAGCATGCTTTGCACTATTATTTGGCCCTCCCCTGCTGACGTTCTTGCGCATTTGGTCGCTGGCGCCCCACCCGCATACCTAATTCATAAATGTAATACACCGAGTAATTTACTTGCACTTCAATAGTCTACAGCCAAAATACTTCTACTTTACCCAACCATGCCGCCAGAAGGTATTATGGGGCCTATTAAGAAGAAAAAGGCATATAATATGCACATTACAATAGAAGCTATATAAATTGTCAGAACCAATTTATTATTCAAGACATGATTCCTGATAAACCTTGTATAAATACACAACAAAAGAGAAAGCATAAATAATCCAAACAGTACAGGCCTTTTATACGGCAGAATAATATCATAAAGTTCGAAATCGGAGGGCAAATGAAAAGGAAAAATATTTGAATGGTTAATGGATTTATAAGGCGAAAATACTAGTGACACAACATACAGTGTTTCCTCTATATGCATGGTCCAAAAGTATGAAGCAAACAATACAGTAGACAGAAATAATATCCACCCCCAAAGTGCGATTTTTTTATGAGTCATTACAAGTCATTATAAAAAAGTTGTCATTTCTTTTTCGCGTCTGGTATTGGTGTAGCAGGGCTTGGCATAGTTGCTGGAAGCACCCAACCATAGTTCATGCCATGCATACCGTATACCCATCTATCTCTTACGCTCATAAGATTAAAAGACTCTGGAAACGGTCCTACTGGGACAGGCGCAATATTCCTTACGAACCAACTTTTTTGCTTAGCACCATCACTTAAAAGTCTAATTGTAGACTCTGACTGAGCTTTATATAATCTTTGAACTAGGTTCTGTTCCTGAGCGAGCATAATTTTATCTGTTGTTTCAGCTAATTCACCCTCACGCACTGGGCCTGTATATATAGCTCGTAATTTAGGCAAGGCATCGTTAAATATCATCTCATTACCTGCATAAGAGAATGCTCTAATGGCATCGTTAGAATAACCTAGAAAATCTGTTATTGGAGCAGTTCCCATATCGGCATGGTCTGGAAGTTCGCCGGCAACAAGTCCAACTGCTGTGGCCACTTTGCTAGCAGCACCAGCCCATCGAGTCTTAAACCCTTTAGCTTCTGATGCCCCTTGGAACCACTCATAAAATTCAGCTCGCTCCATAATCCTTGTGTATGCCTTATTATTTAGGGTCATCAGGTTGTTCATTGCAGCACTGCCGAAAGAAGATTGTTCTGTTCTACCATCAATATTATACCATTCGGATTGTTTTAATTTGGGTACTGTAAATGACCTGAATTGGTCAGTCGTTATATAGACAGCTTCCAATCCATCTAAATCAATAGCTTGAATAGGTGTATTGCTTGCAAATTGATATGGAGTGAGCATTGGATAGCTCGTTGTTAAAGGGTCTACGCTCAAAAACTTGCCTAGGCCTGGATTATAAATGCGGAAACCATAGTCATAACTAGTGAGCCCCAATTCCCCATTGTTGTCCCGCTCCTTTCCATTAAAACCGTAACGATATGCACCAGCCCCAGTACCTGTGCTTGCAATATTATTGTCCGGCTTGAGCATACCAAAGGCATAGTAGTTGTAGTACGAAGCCAATGACGCCTTGTAAGTTCCGCCGGTGTTGGGCAGCTTCGCGTCACTGACCACTGCACGCACGTTCCCCAAGTGGTCAGTTAATTCATACTGTTTCTCCCCTACTGTGCGGGCGTAATAACCTGCGCCCAATGCTGCGCTACCAGCAGGCGTATGCACCCCCAACCGGCTACTGCCATAGATAGAATGCTCCCGCAAGGTGACTGCTCCGATAGTCTGCTGGTCGACCATCTGGTTATAGGTCGCCATGATGTTGCCTTGCGCATCACGCACGTAATAAGTGCGCTGCACCTGAGCACCGTTGTTGGTCGACAGCGTTTTCAGGATGCGGTTTCCCGCTGGGTCATAGCGGAAGCTGGTTACGGTGCCGTTGCCTTTGGTCACGCTGGCAATCTTGCCGTACACCGTCCAATCAATATTGGTCACATTATTCCCCGCATCGGCAATCAGGTTGCCAATCTCGTCATAGGAGAACTCTGTAGCGCCCGCAAAGGGCTTGATATCATCAAATCCTGTTGTCACCGACGCCGAAACAGCGTCATCTACTTTGGTAAGTTGGTTAGTACCCGCCTTAGCGTAGGAGTATTGTAAGTCGTCAAGAACATTGCCCGTAGTCGTGGCCGCTGCCCCCGTTTTTCGCTTTAGTGTCAACAAGTTGCCATTGGCATCGTACGTATAATCCGTTGCATAGTCTGTACTAGCGGCAAAGTTACCCGAGGCCAACTGACTGGTGCGGGTACTTAACAGCCGGTTCAACTCGTCGTAGTGGTAGGTTTCGCCGGTTACCGTTGCTGCCTGCGGGGGGACAGGCATCCCATTAACGGCGTTATCGCCCCAACTGGTCCAAGTTGCGATGTTGCCGTTGTATAGTCCTTGGCTCGCGGTAGGCTGCAGGTAACCTGTGGCGGTCCAGCTAGCGGGGGTGGTAGCATAGTCGTCTGTAAAGTAACCCAAGCTCATTGCAAATACGTCTTTGGCCGTGCTCGTCGGAACGGTCCCGATGCCATCATTGCCGGGGTCCGTAGTTGGGTGGTTGATAGCCTTGAGCCAGCCCTGCAGCGTGTAGGTGTAGTCAATGCCCTGCACATGGTCTTCCCCCAGCTCCACTCGCTTAAGTGGCCCGTGGGCATAATAGCTGTAGCGGGCATCCTGGTCCCAGATAACCCCGTTGCTCGAAGTAGATACTTGCGTAAGGCGGTTATCCCCATCGTAGCTGTACCGATGATAAAATTGGTCTTCCTGGCCTTCCTGGTAGTACACACGCAGGACCTTATTACTTACTAAGTCGTATTCGTAGCGCAGGTATTTGTTACCCAACCCATACTGCTTTTGCACCAACCACTCCACGTTGCCATGGGAGTCGTAACTGTAATACGTGCTGCTGTTGTCTTGCTTAGTGTTAGGGTCACCATCGGCATCAAGCAGCGAGTAGCTCACCCGATTAATTAGGTGGCGCTGGACTGCATCTGCATATGCCGACCCTACCAGCGAACCAGTGGAATAGGTAATTTTTGCTGGCGTCGAGTATACGGTCGTGGTCACCTGCAGTCGGTCCTTACTAGGGAAACCAACATCTTCGATTTGCGCCAAGACCGGGACGAAAGAACCGCCGCGCACACTTGTATCAAAGTCCTGCTGGCTCTCCCCAACTTCCACCGTCCGGCCGAGGGCATCATACTTGGTATAGGAGTATGACATTAAATGCTGCTGGCGGGCGTTTCGTGAAAAACGAGGTTGTCCTTTTCGATTATAAAAAAACTGACTGACTCCACCGTCTGGCGTTTCTTGGCTGACCAACTGGTGCAGACTGTTGTACGAGTACATGGTAACCAATGTATGAGCAGGCCGGCCCCACTGGCTGCGCGGCTTGAAATTGGGGGCTGGTGCCGTCGGCGTTGGGGCCGACAAGAATGCATTATCGGCCAAGATGCTCACCCCCTTGGGTGGCACGGTCCGAAGCAGATTGCCACCCCGGTCGTAGTAGTACAAGGTGAAGTGATGGTAGCCCAGGCTATAGGTCACGGTGAAGTGCTCTTGAGCCCCTGCCAAGGCTTGACACTTGTTCTGGTATTGCTGAGTGATATCAGCCAACTGGTCCTGCTGCCACTTGCCAACAGTCATGCTGAACCGTTGTTGAAGTTGACGGGCCAGTACCTGATTGCAGGGAGCTGGTTCCCCCGTAAAAACGGGAGTACCCTCCCCGGCGGTCGTCGTCTCTAGTTCGTCATGCCACTTGAGGCAAACTTCATAAAGGTTGTTGGCCAGCGAGCAGCTTTCCACCGTTTTCCACTGCAGGTAGTTTTCCAGCCGGCGTAGCATAGTATAAGTAGGCGTACCGGTGATACGCGCCTCGGTCCGCTGCCGATAAACCAAGGCAACCATCGTGGCCACTGTCCAAGCCCCTGAAGCCAGAGTAAGTCGGACTTTCACTCCTTCGGGCGTGAATAAATTCGTACTGTTCGGGCCTGGGCTCAGCCCTTGAGCCAGGGAGATACCGGATGAAGGTTCATCCAGGAAAATAGCGGACACATCACGAATATCTTTCTTCTCAATTGCATTGCCGTTCTCATCGACGAAATAAAGCTGATAGTAATTGGGTGGGTCTTGGTAAGGGTTATGCGTTTCACCGCAAGTACTGGTCAGTCCTTTCGATACTCCCGGCACGTCGTCGCCATCTGGTGAGCACCAGACGCCATTTCGACTCCAGATGAGTGAATAGTCAGTAGCCTCATTAAAAGCCAGGTTTTTATCACCGGATACCCGTGCATCGATTACGGTAATCCAGTGGTTGATGCGGTCTGGCTCTACTACACAAGCAGGGTCTGTTTGGGTACATTGCTTCCGCAAAGGGCCAATAACCGAAAAAATATTCTCGCTATTATATGCTCCTACCGTCCCAACAGGTACATTACAACTCCTCGTGCGGTTGGGGTCAGCCATCAACGCTGGTACACCACGAGCCAGTGCGCCGATATAGCTAATGATGTCTTGCGCACAACTCGTCAATTCAGCTTGGAATAACTGATTCCCCTTAGGAACGATTTTTTCAAAATCAACCTGGCAGCTTTCTCCAGATTTAGTGATTTCCAAATCGTAGGCATTGAACATCACCTTTCTGATTTTTACTATTTCTTCCGGGGTGCCCACTGTAAACGCCCCACTGCCATCATCCTTCACCGAAACCTGACAATCTTTTTGGCACTGTTCTACCAGTGCCTGTACCAAGAAATCCACTTGGCACGATTCAACTAGATTAGGGTCACTCTGGTCTTTAATTGCTTCCGTAAAAACTACACTGCCCGTTGCGACGCTCACGTAATACGCATCGCCAACAACACTGAGGCCCTTGCGGTGAAATCCGTCGATGACACTGGCTCGGAAATCGCCCCGTCGGTCATTGCAAGTACTACGGCAAGTACGTTCCATCTCACGGCCAGCTTTTTCGGCTTCATCCTGGCCATTAAAAGTAGTGCCGGTGGCAATCGGAGCGCGGTTTGTCAAACAATTGTACGCCCTAGCACGGCATTCTCTTGTATATTTTGCAAACTGGTCAAGC
>JAYULN010000452.1:0-3990 GCA_043763525.1 Hymenobacter sp. | reverse complement strand
AACCGCCGTCTGGCATATCCTGGACCGCGTCGGGCAGCAATACACCATTCAATTTGCCCCCTAACACTGGCTGATTAATTATGGCTAGTTACTTATCAAGTAGTTGCACCAAACGCATTAGATGTTTAATTTGGGGCAGGCACTTAGTGACAATACTGATGAGCTAAAAAAAGCGGCGGTGGTCCAAAGCAGGGTGATTTCAGTTTTTCACCCAATTCATGATTAGTGAATTTCAGCCCTTTTAACCTGCTTGACTTGGTTTTAAGCCGAATTGATTAGCAAACGAAAACTTGGGTATCACCCCGCCTTAGACCACCGCCAAAAAAGCATCCTTTTATTTCAATGCTGGGAGGCACTTTTTGCTACTAAAATCTTTCGGCTAACTGAAAGTATCGCCAGACATTTATGGTTTTTTGCTAAGAATGAACACCTCGTGTAATCAGTATTTCAACCATGTTGGCCCGACATTAAAAGAACCTAATCATGTATTTGGTGCAATGGCGCTATCGTTTCTTTTCGTAAGTAGTAGTAGCGGGATTGTATGTGTATCCGTATTCTTCAGCCAAGCCGGCAACCCGTTTACCGTCCGCATCGATACGGCTATTTCGGATAGTAGCTATCTCGCGGGCACAAGTACCGGTACAAACTAACGGATTGTCGGGGTCGGATAGCAAACGTATATCATCCCCTCTCTCAAAAGCCTGTCTCAGAAATGGCTCGTTGTGCTTTCGCCAAAACTCTTCTTTACCCGCAGCTTCACCGAGGTCAGCGATAAGCTTGTTGTACTCTTCCGTGGGAAGATCTAAAATATTGATGCCTCCCGGATATGATTCGCCACGTCTAAAGGTGCCTTCCGGCATTTGTAGGAGGACCTGAGTTCCCGTACCTATATTCTCAGGGTCCATGAACTTGCCTAATACAGTGGTGGTACGTCCGAAATAAGTAAAGATGTTACCCCCGAACCCAAAGTAGGGTATAGTGCTTTTAACCTTATCGCCTGCCGACGATTGGCTCTTAAACACGCGTTCGCTATTGCTCTACTTGGTACTATACCTCTTATCACGCTACGGACTATCATCTTATCTACTTGATTATTTGTTTAAAAAAGTCTCCTTCCAGAAAATCAGCAACTTCAGGTCCAAATGCGCGTGTGCTGTGCGGTTCGCACCATGTCCTATTGCGTAACCTCAGGCAACAAATACACTACTTACCCATCGGCTGTTGTTGCACGCAACAGGAATAAGTTATGTTGTTCTGCGGCTGCTTAAGCCGCTTGCTCGTGCTACAAATATGGGAAGATAATTTTTATCTGCAATAGACTTCTGCATATATTCATAAAGAAGCATGTATATTTAATCTTAACTCACTGGTTATGAACAATAAATGTGCATTGTTGAAAGCTAATTCCCACGTCTACAAACGGCTTTTTAGGATTGATTTTGGTCATCTGGAAGCCGTACTGGTCAAAGCGCGAAACAAGATAGGCAGTAATCCAAAGCAGGGTGATTTCAGTGTTTCACCCAATTCATGACTGGTGAATTTCAGCCCTTTTAGCCTGCTTGACGTGGTTTGAAGCCGAATTAATTAGCAAACGAAAACTCGAATATCACCCCGCCTTAGACCACCGCCACAAACTAAGGGGTGGTCTAACGTCGGGTGATACGGTGGGAACGCGCCACGGCGCGTTCGTTGCCTGCGCCGTTTCGACGCGGTTGTGCAACGATTGAACGCGCCGTGGCGCGTTCCCACCGTATCACCTGGCTTTAGACCGCTACCGAAATGAAATAAAGGTTACGCGAAAAAGTCGTCCGGGTCGGCCTGGTCCAGGTACTTGCGCAGCAGCGGCAGCGAGCCGAAATAAGGCAACACGCAGACTAGAAACCGGTCGGCTATCTCCGGGCTGCTGGCGTACACCATGAAAGTCTGGCCGCCCTCGCCAAATTCCAGTTCGTCGAGCAAGGCCGGGTCGTGCTCTTCGACGATGGTTTCGAGGTGCTCAACCCAGGAGTCGACGGTGCCGCCGAAGCCGTAGGCCTGAAACAGCACATAATATTCTTCCAGCCCGCCCACGTCGGCGAAGATGACCAACTGGTACTCGGGCGAGATGGGCGGCGGGGCGGGAGAAAGTTGATACGCTCGGCCCGGTCAAACTGCTCATACGCCTTGTGCAGTCGTTCGGCGTTCACCGGCGAGGCTTGCAGGCAGGCAGTCGTTTCCATTTCGGCGGGTTTGATTTTGGCCTTGCGCTTGGGCCGGGCGCTTTCCACGAATGCCAGGCTGCGGAGCACTTCCAGCGCGAATTCCAGGCGCTCGGCGGCGACGTTGACGATGATTTCCATACCTGATAAAGTTACGTGGTAGGTGCTTAGTTCGCTCTCACGAGTGGAATAGTTCAAGGCGCGCACCAGCTTCTAATAATGGCAAGCGCCAGAAAGTTAAAAATGCCAGTAGTTCAAAACCCGGCGGCCAAGCTGCTGCATTTTCAGGGTCGTCTGAATGTTGACAAGCTAATTCCCAAACCAATTCTTCTGCGTCAGCTCCGAATACCGCTGTATTAGCAGTGGCGGCAGGAAAAAGGGCATCTTCATCATCAAACAACAGCCCAGCTACTCCTTGCCGGGCAGCGGCGGCCTTTAATTCAGCAACCGAGGCAAAACACAAAAAAGCAGGCGATTCCCACGCGGCCTCCGGCTCGGACATAGACAAGCCGTCTTCATGCCGAAAATGGACACTGACGCTAGTATTCAGCATAAAAGTCCCAGTTTACGCCAAGCGGCAACTTGCGGTAATCTATCTTCTTTTGACAATGGTGCTTGTGCCCGATAGCGGGATAAATAGCTTGCATCAACTCCAACAAGTATTCCTCACAGATTTGCTCCCCTAAGGCTGCCACTGCGTCGGTATTTAATCCCTTACCATTTATCGCGTCAACCATGCCACGCACGTTACGCTTTTTTTCAGCGCGTAGCTCCGTCGTTAGCTTTTCAGTCGGCAATACTTTTACATTAACCACCCCGTCGGCCTTGTATTTCTTTGCCCATTTCAGCACAGTATTTTCCATTGCTGTATCTGTAACAACCAAATAAGCCTTGGATGCTGGATAAACCAGGCAGGCATAAACCAGACGCAAATAATCTAACTCTACCTTTTGACGTTTTGCGCCCTTCAGGTTTAAGCTCGACTTTGCCATACCAAAAATGTGCATGGTGCTCATTTTAGCAGTTGCATGCGTAGTACACGAACGGCTTTATCGGTTGGGAAAAAGCTTTTAGCCCATTCGTCTAGCTTTCCCCGGCTGATACTCCCCTTCGAAGCATCATATGTTTTTTCGTCTACTTGGGTTGTCAGCCTTTCTTGGCGAGTGCCACCACCCTGACGAGTTACGTCAAACAGAATTTCGACCTTAATCATGTTTTTATAATTAAGGATGAATAGGATGTATCAGCAAGGCAGCTTTCTTCTTACAATGTTGCCGTTACCAACCCCTCCGCCCTGGCAATCGCCGCCGCCAGCCCCGCCAGATTCTTCCCGCCGGCCGTGGCGAAAAACGGCTGCCCGCCGCCGCCACCCTGAATTTCCTTGGCCAACTCGCGTACCAGCGTGGTGGCGTTGAGCTTGCCGGCTTTGGCGATTTCATCGTCCAGCATCACCGCCAGCTGGGGCTTGCCGTCGATTTCGGCTCCGAGGATAGCCACGAGGTTGGGCACGGCCTGGCGCAGGTTGAAGGCCAGGGTTTTGAGGCCGTCGGCGCTGCCGGCCTGCACCTGGGCGGCCAGGAAATTCACGCCGTTCAGCGCCTTCACCTGGCCCAGCAGCTGGTCCTTTTGCTGATTGATGCTTTGCTGCTCGAACTGCTCGACTTGCTTGCGGAGCGCGGCAATTTCCTCGCTCTGCTTTTCGATGCTGGGGATGAGGTGCTGGGGGTTGCCCAGGGTTTCGCGCACCTGGGCCAGCAGGTCGAGCTGCTGGTCGACGTAGGCTTCGGCCCCG
>JAYULN010000451.1:0-10113 GCA_043763525.1 Hymenobacter sp. | reverse complement strand
TTTGAAAAAAAACAGAAAAATTATGTGAAGTTAATAGGATGTTTTTAACAAAATTGCATTGAAATAGTATTTTTGAAATTACACTTTGTGTGGGCTATTGTGTTCTGTGAATTAGGTAGTTAGGTTTGATACAGGCTATTTGTGTAAAATGAGATGCTCTCCCAATGGCTTGCTTCACTTTGTTTGCTGAGGATGAAAATTTCATTTTAAGAAGGTGGCGGAATTGGGTTGCCAAATATTGGACAGCCTCGCGCCTCTTGCTTTGGCATGCCAGCTCATTTCAAACTAACTGTTTTCTGTATCCCATGAAACACATGTTACCTACTCCCAATCATTCCTTCGGCCCGCTGTCGACGCACTCCTTCCTGATGCGCTGGCAGCTGATGGGCGTGCTGCTGACTTTGCTGCTGCTGCTGGGCAGCCGGGCACAGGCGGCCCCCATTGTTTTCACGGTGGGTACCACCGGTGGGGCCACTTACCCCACTATTTCGGCGGCGCTGGCGGCGGTGCCGTCGCCCCTCACGCAGGCCTACGAGCTGCACCTGCTCGATGCCACTTATAACGAGGAAGTGCTGCTGGACAAGGCCGGTACCGTTGCTAACACGCTGACAATCCGGCCCGCGCCGGGCGTGAGCACCGTGCTCACGGGCACGCTCACGTTTGGGGCCGGCAGCGCCTACACGGTGCTGAGCGGCAACAACGGCACCGTGGCCCGCGCCCTCACGCTGCGCCAGCCCAGCCTGACGGTCCCGGCCGTGGTGTTCAGCGGCGACGCTTCTTATAATGAAGTGCGCGAAGCCGTGGTGTTGGGCTCGAACACGCTGCTGACCAGCGGCGTGGTGGTGGTGGGCAATGGCGTGAGCACCGGCAACGACCACAACAGCGTGACCCAGAGCTTTGTGGGCAACGCCGACCCGGCCCTGCTACCCGCCAACCTGGTGTACGCGGCCAACGCGGGCGGCGGCCTCAACGACAGCTTCAGCCTCACCGGTAGCCAGCTGTTCAATTTCGGGCGCACCGGTGTGTTAGTAGCGGCCGGCAACGGCAACCTGTGGACCATCAGCGGCAACAGCTTTTACTACAACGCCACCGCGGTGCCCACCACGGCCCAAACGGCCATCGACTTTCGGCCCGGCGCGGGGGCTAACGACGTGTTGGTGAGCAGCAACTTCATTGGCGGCCGGGCGGCCGGAGCCACCGGCGGCATTTGGGAAAACGCCGGCCTCCAAAACTTTCGCGGCATCGTGATGAACTGCGGCACCAGCAGCACCCTCACCAACGAGGTAACCAACAACACCATGAGCCAGGTGAGCCTGACCGCAGTGAGCGCCGCCGCCGTAACGGCCATGGGCGTGGCCGCGGGCCGCAGCGAGCTCACCGGCAACATCGTGAGCAGCGTGACCAACACCGGCACCAGCGGCGTGAACAGCCTCGTGAGCCAGGCCACCACCATTCTGAATACCTTTTCGGTGAGCAGCGGCCAGCTGATGGTGGTGGAGAGCGGCCTGACCGTGGTGCTGGGCAGCCTCACCAACGCCGGCATTCTCAACCACACCGGCGGCGACATCCTCATCAACGGCGACTTCACCAACACCGGTACCTTTGCCCAGACCCTGGGCGACCTCGAAATAAAGGGTAACATGGTGAACAGCGGGCAGTTTACCTGCTCGACGGGCAAGGTGAAGCTGACCGGGGCCGGGGCCCAAGCCGTGAGCGGCGGCCTCTACTTCAACCTCGAAGTGAACGGCGGCGGCACCAAAACCTTCACCGATGATGCGGAGGTGTACAACGGCGTGCAGATGCTGAGCGGCGTGCTGGCCACCGGTCCCTTCCGCCTCAAGCTCGACCCGCTGGCCAACCTCTCCGAAACGGATGCCAGCTACGTGCTGGGCCGGGTAGAAGCCCGTCGCACACCGGTTGCCGGCCTGCTGGAAGAGTTCGGCGGCATGGGCCTCGCCCTGCAGCCGGCCCTGGCCTCGACGCTGCCCGGCAGCACCCTCGTGTCGCGCGTAACCGGCATTGCCCCCACCAGCGTGGGCGGCCGCCAGGGCATTCTGCGCTACTTCGACATCACGGCCACCGTGAGCTCGGGCCTCGACGCGGGCATGACCATCAAGTACTTCGACCACGAGCTGAACGGCATTGCGCCGGCCAACCTGCGCTTCTTTAAGTCACCGAACAGCGGGGCCAGCTGGCAGAACAAGGGCGTGAGCAGCGCCGGCATGGGCTATGCCACGCTCAACGGCGTGGATGGTTTCTCGCGCTGGACCCTGGGCGACCTCACCAACCCGCTGCCCGTGGGCCTCGTTTCTTTCCGGGCCGAGCGCCAGGGCCGCAACGCCCTGCTCACCTGGGCCACGGCCACCGAGCTCGACAACCGCGGCTTCGGCATCGAAGTATCGACGGACGGCAAGGTGTTCAAGGAAATTGGCTACGTGGCCGCCGAGGGCAGTGCCAGCAGCACCGCCCGCAGCTATAGCTTCGTGGATGCCGCCGAGGGCAAAACCGGCCCCCGCTACTACCGCCTCCGCCAGGACGACCGCAGCGGCCCGGCCCACTACTTCGGCCCCCAGCTGCTAACCTTTGAAGCCCCGGTCGCCACCCTGGCCGCCTACCCCACCCAGTTCGGCCCCGACCTGACCGTGGCCCTGACCAGCCCCACCGCCGCCCCCGCCACCCTGCGCCTGCTCGACCAGCTGGGCCGCGAAGTGTGGCACCAGGATGTGGCCCCCGGCACGGCCCCGTTGCGCGTGCAGCCCACCTGCGCCGCCGGCAGCTATTTCCTCACGGCCACCGTGGCCGGGCAGGTGCTGCGCCAGCGCGTGGTGAAAGACTGAGGCAAGAACCGCGCCCCGCGCCCGCTCCGTCTATTTGAAAAGCCCCAGCCAGTAATTTGGTTGGGGCTTTTTGTATTCGCTTAAGCAGGGCAACATGAGCAGGTAATTCCTTAATAATCGGCATAAGAGCATGTTATTGAATTGCTGCCAGGAGGAAATTGTAATGTCCTTTTTTTACACTTCATTTTATTGCCCCAGGCTTCTTAAACGCACTTTTGCCGGATGATTATGGGGTTAAAAACACGTTCTTAATGTCCTTGAATTAGAAATAATTATTAGTATAGATAAATGCACTGGCATA
Source organism: Hymenobacter sp. (assembly GCA_043763525.1). Classification (GTDB taxonomy): domain Bacteria; phylum Bacteroidota; class Bacteroidia; order Cytophagales; family Hymenobacteraceae; genus Hymenobacter. The sequence continues at coordinate 6,975 of JAYULN010000451.1, read as the reverse complement.
GGTTTGCCACCGGGTTCCGCTCTACCGCTTCATGCGTTGGAACAATACCATTCCGTGTCTTACTATTCTACCGTGAATACACCAACCGCTGCCCTGTTGCTAGCCGCCCTGTTGAAGCTGAACCAATGCAAAAGTAAAGACGACCCCGCTCCGGTACACCAACTTCCGCCGGCTACCCAAACGGGAGGCAACACATTTGGCTGCCTGTTAAACGGTCAACAGTGGACACCCAGCGGCAATAACGGTCGGCCCAATTTACAGGTGACGTATGACCCTGACTACTCGCATGGCGCATTGCAGATTAAAGCCTATCGTTATGCAGGGCCTGAACGCAGTATTCTGCAAGCAATAACCATCGGAGCGGCCGCAGTCAACGCTCCCGGCGTGTACAGTTTCTCGCTTGAGGGGCCCAATGGGATTTACTACTCCGATTACGGCCGTGCTGCGGGATGCATTTACTATGGTGGGCAAACGCTAAGCTACCGAACTGGGAAGATGACAATTACGCGCTTCGACTCAGGGGTTGTCGCGGGTACGTTCACCTTCCAATTGAGTCAGCCTGGCTGCGATACCATAAAAGTGACCCAAGGGCGCTTTGATGCCCGCTTTTAATCATTACTCATCCTCACACCAACTCACCCATTTTCCCATTTACGCGTGAAAAAACCACTAAAAATGAAAGTATGCTGCCTGCTGCTGACGCTGCTTGGCATCAACCACGTCCAAGCTCAGGCTCCAGACCCAACCCGGCAGTACCTGGATAATCTGGTTGCTCCCCTCGATAAAACTCAGGTTCCGACCGGATTTCTGGCGGAGTATGCCGTGCCACTCGTCCCGCTTGATGTGTTCAATGGTACCTTGACAGACTCCAGTAGGACGAACCCCGATGGATTTCGCTTCATTTATACCACTGTATATTCTGCTTGGCTGGGAAGTGGAAACAACCCCTTGCCGTCTCCTCTGGAACTAAACTCTCGGCTGGAAGCGGCCACGGCCGCAAATACGGCCATCCCGGTAATGGTGCAGCACATTGACTATGCCACTGTACGCCCTGATGCATTTGATACCGGCCTGTTGTCCTTCCAAAATAACCAGTTGCTGGACGTAGCGGGTCGGCCGCAAAGTCCATACTTGAACCAGACGCTTTTCGCGGCGGCCCCGGCAACAACTTACTCACCCACTGGCGATGTCACGTTGGTTTTCCCAAGTACGCTTGACATCGAGCGTGGCACGGGTAGCGGGCAAACACTCAGCGTCGACTTTGGAGATGGTCTCGGTTACGTCAACGCCGCTTGGAATCAGCCCGTAACTGCTCATTATGCTACCGCAGGTACCTGGCGAGTGAAAGTGCGGGTAATTTACAGTAGCGGTGGAGTCATATTTGATTCTAAAGGCCGAACTAAGTTGACCGAATCGGGTGGGCGTCCCCCCATATGGTCTATTCCGACCTACACTTCCTATGAAAGTCAGTTTGACATGCGCGTCGCCAGTCCATCTGCGGTGGCCGCTCTGCGTAACACCGCAAAGCGCACGAATACGGCTTCAGACTTAGTAATTCCCATTTCAAGCCCTGTATTTGGGTATGGCGCTAAGGTAACTATTCACTATGCCAATGGGCACACGTCCCTAACCAATCCGCTTATCGTGGTGGAAGGCTATGATAAAAACCGAATTGCACCAGCCATCCAGGAAAAGAATTACGACCTGGCAGAATTTCTGACGGACATTACGACCAGCCCGACGTTCAATTTTAACGATGCCTTGGCAAATGGTGCCAATGGTAGCGCAGCTAGTCAATATGATATTGTATTCATTGATTTTTACAACGGTACAGGCAATATTTTAATCAACGCCGTCATTTTTGAGCAAGTGCTCAACGAAGTACAGCAACGGAAAGTAGGGACGGCCCAGAACGTCGTGATGGGTATGTCGATGGGCGGGCTGATTGCCCGCTATAAGCTGGCCGACATGACTAAGGCTGGGAGGGACCCCCACACCCGGCTACTCATTCTGCAGGATAGCCCGCAGCGAGGCGCCAACGTGCCCCTCGGCATTCAAGCTTTGACAAGGCAGATGATGTTTAACCTGCCTTTAGTGGTTTTAACGCCTTGGGGCTTGAAACAACTGAATACCGCAGATTTGTCGCCTACTATCAAACAAGGTAATCTGTTGCTGGACGAGCCTGCGACTACGCAAATGCTAGTACATACTGCCACCGATGCCACCGGCGGTTTTGCTGCCAATACGTTCATCGCGGGAACATACCACAACATGATTGCCGGCGACACTGCGCCCGGTAGGGCTTATACCGTTGTCGCCGCCAGCCAAGGCTCACAATGTGGCCAAGGTTTATTTGCTCCTCACACCGAGTTGATAAAAGTCAATGGTGAGATAGGCATCTCGCCGCTGCCTTGGATTGTGCGGGGAGGGCTATCAGCCGAGGCTATTGTGAACGCGCTGCCCGCTAACGGGCAGGCGGACCGGGTTTCTCACTTGGCTTTTAAAATTCGTATTCGCCTGTTTCGTTTCATCCGCATTACCATTCCGTTGCTTGACCGTTCTTATTCGTGCCCCGCTGGCCTTTTGGCATTAGATGGCGTTGCGGGGAGCACGGAAGATATTGTAACAGGAGGAGTGAATATGAGTGGGAATTTCAATTCCTGGCCGGTCTCCGTTTTATTGGGACTCCCCATTGTTAATGCTAATTGGAATGTCGCGGTAGTCCCCCAGTTCTGTTTTCTGCCAACGGCCAGTGCCTTGGATGTTCCCCTCACAAGCCAAGTGCTACAAGGTGTTTTTTCAAGTGGCATCGGCACACCGGTTCAACCCCAGTTGAATTCCTTTATTGCGCAGGAGGGCTATGCCTACGGTAATGGAACGCGTTATAACAAGCCACACTTGGCTTTCACTCCCCGCAACACCGAGTGGATGTACAATGTGATGGAAGGGATGCCATTTGCCAATTCGTTTTGTGCTTCGGGCTGTAACCCAGCGGCAAACCTCGCAGTTAGCGGCCCGTCCACGATATGTGCCCTTTCAACCTACACTTCGCCCTTGCAAGGCCCTGGGTACATCTATACCTGGACGGCTACCCCGGCCAACCTATTTACCGTTTCCTCTGGTTCAGGACCAACTTTCCAAACGGCTAATGCTACCTCCAGTGGCATCGGTACCATTCAACTCACCGTTAACACCGGATGTAGTACGGTTTTCACCCGAAGAGTGTCGATGGGGAAACCGGCAATTCCTTTCTTTACCTATTCCGAGCCCCTAAGCATGTGCTATGGAAAGGCCCGGACGGGTAATTTCCAGGTTAGCCATCCCGAACCGGGGCAGACATACAGATGCGATTTCATCGACCGGTCAACAGGCAGTGTGGAATTAACCAGAGGGGGGCCACTATTCTACTTCAATTCCGCTGAGTTAGGTCCCGGCGTTTACACTTTAGCGATGACAGCCAGCGATGTGTGTGGCAGCACAACGTACTCGTCCGTACACATGACCATTAATGATTGCGGCGGAGGAGGTATGTTCCGCACCGCCACTCTCTACCCCAACCCCGCCAAGGAAACGGTGGACGTGCATATCGAAAACGCCGACGCGGCCCACCCCGTCACAGTGCGCCTGTTCGACGGCTACGGCCGGCCCCGCGCCGAGCAAACCAGCACCGGCGCGGCCTCCGTGCGCCTGGCGACGGATAAGCTACCGGCCGGGCTCTACTTCGTGCATATTTTGCGGGGCAATAAGGTCATGAAGCGCGAGCAGCTGCGCATAGAAAAATAATCAGCGTATTCTGGCTACGTTTGCTTTCATAAGCGGGTGGCACGGGCCTTCGGGGCGGTGCCACCCGCTTTTTTCATTTCTTTTTTTACCCAACTTTTCCCTAGTTCCCATGAAGCAAGGCAACCGCATTTCAGCCGCTTTACCGGCAACCGATACCAAGAAAATTGTCGATTTTCTGCACCAGGCCGAGGCCCTGATGCCCTTCCTCATCACCCTGCAACCCGAGGAAAGCAAGGGCCTGCGCAACATTGGCTTCGATGGCATCCCCTTTGCCCAGGCCGCCCTCGATGCCGTGCGGGCGGATATCAACTTCACCCGCCGCAATTTCGACCTGCCCGAGTTTGAAAAAGACGTGGCCCTAATGGATGCCCTGCGCGGCATTCGGGCCGTGCTCGGCCCCCTGGCCCAAAAGGTAGAAGACACCTTCCGCCTTGCCGGAGCCGATGTGATGGTGACTGCCGACGACGTGTACGAAGACCTGCGCAAGGACAACGGCGAAACCGCCGCCGTGCAAGCCCCTCTTCAAACCATGAAAAAGCGCTACGCCCAGCGCCTGGGGGCCGCTAAAGTGAAGCCGGCCCCGCTGCCCAAGGCCTAGCCCCGCCCCGCACCGGTGGCGCACCGCTCGCGGGTGGTGCGCCACCGGTCGGGAGCGGTGCGGAACCAGTCGCGGATGGTGCGGAACCAGTCGCGGGTGGTGCGGCATCGGTCGGGAGTGGTGCGGTACCGGTTTCGGATGGTCAGAAACCGGTCTGAAGTGGTGCGCTACTACCCCGGACCGGTGCCGCACCACTCAAGCTATAAAAAGCCCCAGCCAGTGATTGGTTGGGGCTTTTTCGTTGGGCTGATTTAGCGCAGTTTCACAATCAGTGTACGCTATCGAACGGGGGTAGCGACGCGCCCCTTCGCGTCTCCCGTTCGCGCCGGCCAACGGTTATCGTTCAACGCCGAGACGCGAAGGGGCGCGTCGCTACACCGGGCCGACGCACTGAACCGCTAAACCAGCAACCAAGGGGTACTACTGCCCTTCCAGCACGCCGGCCGCTACTACCCGTTGGGCGGCGGCGCGGTAGGGGCTGAGCGAATCGGCGGCTACTCCGCGCAGCGTGGCCAGGGCTTCGGCCCGCTCCTGGGCTTGCCACTGGGCCATGCCGAGGTGGTAGCGGGCGCGGCGGGCCAGCTCGCCGGGGCGGCCTTCGTCGCTGGCGCGGCCTTCGTCGCTGGCGCGGCGCAGGTAGAGCTGGGCGGCGCTGCCCTGGCCCTCGCGCAGCAGAATGAGGCCGCGCAGGTACAGCAGGGTATCGGCCCCGACTTTGGCCGGCGATATGCGGCCGAGCGAGTGCAGGGCGGCGGGGTAGTGGCCGGCCTGGTACTGGTCGAGGGCTTCGGCGAGCAGGGGGCGGCGTTGCAGCAGGCCGGTGGTGACGGCGGGGCCGGGGTCGGGCTGGTAGTAGGCTTCCCAGTTGCGGGCGGGGCGGGCGGGGCTGGGGCGGCCAAAGTACCAGCCGGCCGCGCCCAGGGCCAGCAGCAGCACCGCGCCCAGGCTGCCCAGCACCACCCAGCGGCGCTGCCGGCGCAGGGCCAGGGTGTGGGCGCGGGCCAGGGCGCTGCCGCGCTGGTTCATGCGCTCGTCGAGGGCGTGCAGGCGCAGGCGCAGGGTGTCGTGGCCGGCCGCCCAGCGCAGGTCGGCGGTGAGCTGCTCGTAGGCGGCGTGGGCATCGGCCAGGTCTTCTTCCTGCTCCAGGCGCAGCTCGAACGCCTCCTGCTCGGCGGGGCTGAGGTGGCCGTCGGCAAAGGTTTCGAGGGCATCGAGGTGCTGGCGCAGCTCGGCCGAAATGGGGGCCGGGTCGGCGAGCTTGTGCAGGCAGCCGTTTTTTTGGAGGCGGGCCACGGTGGCGTTGGCAAAGCCCATTTTGCCGGCCAGCTTGGTGGTGTTGTAGCCGCTGAAATAGAAGTAGGTGAGCAGCTGCTGGCAGTCGGGGCCCAGCTGGCTGAACTGGGCCAGCAGGCGCTGGCGGCGGCTGGCCTCGGCGGCGGGCAGGGGCTGGTGGGCGGGCACGCGGGCATCGAGCCGCAGCTGGGCCATGCCGTAGAGGTAGGCCCGCAAGTCGGCCGGCATGAGGGTGATGCGGCCATCGGCTACCTGGTCGTAAAAGTCGAGCAGCGTGTCCTGAAGCAGCTCGTGGGCTGGCGCGGGCTTCAGCTGGTGCTGGCGCTGCGCCCAGCGTGCAAACAAATGCCGGCTGCGCTGGTAAAAGTCAATCAGAAACTTCTGATTGCCGACGCGCAGCTGGGTAAGGGTTTCGGCAAGGGGCGCAGACATGAGACGGGGGAGGGCAAAGGCACTGGCAAGTAACGACGGATTCAGTTATCAGCTATCCGTCAGCAGTGGGTGGGGAGCGGGCCACGGTCTCTCGCAGAACCCGGAGTGGTGGCCAACCGGAGGGGTTGGGTGCTCTTGGCGGGCACGGTAGTTTCTGCGTTCAAGAGCTGCTATCGGGGCTTTTGGCTAATTCACAGCAGTCGTCAGCTGCTCATTGATAACTGTTCGCTAGTTCACTGATAACTACCTTTGCGCCCATGCAAACCGCCGCCCCCGCCCGCCTCCTCGATACCGCCGTTTTCGACCTCATCGCGCAGGAGAAAACCCGCCAGACCCACGGCCTGGAGCTCATCGCCTCCGAAAATTACGCTTCGGAACAGGTGATGGCCGCCCAGGGCTCCGTGCTCACCAACAAGTACGCCGAGGGCCTGCCCGGCAAGCGCTACTACGGCGGCTGCGAAGTCGTGGACCAGGTAGAGCAATTGGCCATCGACCGCGTGAAGGAGTTGTTTGGCGTGGCCTGGGCCAACGTGCAGCCCCACTCCGGTGCCCAGGCCAATGCCGCCGTGTTTTTGGCTTGCCTCAAGCCCGGCGATAAAATCCTGGGGTTCGACCTGGCCCACGGCGGCCACCTCACCCACGGCTCGCCGGTTAACTTTTCGGGCAAATACTTCGTGCCCAGCTTTTATGGCGTGGAGCGCGAAACCGGCCTCATCGACTGGGCCAAGGTGAAGGAAATTGCCCGCCGCGAGCGCCCCAAAATGATTATCTGCGGGGCCTCGGCCTACTCGCGCGACTGGAACTACGCCGCCCTGCGCGAAGCCGCCGACGAAGTGGGTGCCCTGCTGCTGGCCGACATTTCGCACCCC
>JAYULN010000450.1:0-10132 GCA_043763525.1 Hymenobacter sp. | reverse complement strand
ACAGGCCGCGCACTTCGCTGCCGCGCAGGTCGAACACGCGTACTGCGAAGGGCTGCTCGGGGTCGGCGTTGGTGGGGCGGGCAATGCGCAGCACGTCGGTAGCCGGGTTGGGGTACAGGGTGTACTGGTCGGCCAGACCGCCGCCGCTCAGGCGAGCCGTGCCAGCCAGACGGGCACCGCCGGTGATGGACACCGTATAGTCTTCCGTTTCGCCGTAGCTGTAGCTGCCGCAGCTGGTGGTGGCCGAGTTGTCGCTCAGCACTACGCGCATGCGGGTGTTGCCGCTTTTGGCGGTGGTGGGCACCGTGAAGGAGGCGGTGCGGGTGAGGGCGCTGGTGCTGGCGGCGGCATTCACCACCAGTTCACCGGCATCGGTGAACACGCCGTTCTGGTTGTAGTCGATGTACACTTTCACGTACTCCGAGTAGACCGTGCTCACGAAACCGGCCGAGAAGCTGATGGACTGGGCCGAACCAGCGGCGAGGCTGGTGCTGCTGGCCGTGCCGTTGTAGTAGCCGGCATCAGCCCCCGAGGTGCGGCTGATGCTGCCGAGCTGTACGAGGTCGAGGTACTCATAGGCTACGCTGGTACCCTTGCTGGCGCAGTAAGTAACGGTGGTAGGGGGAGGCGTGGTGCCACCGGGAGCCGTGCCACCAGCCGAGGTGAGCAGGCCTACGCGGGCCCCACCAGCGGCAAACAGCGCGTTCATGCGCGAGCTCTGGCCGGTCGAGAACATGAACATGGCGTTGTCGTCCACATAGTCCATGTAGTTCATGAACATGTCGCCGTTCGGACCGTTCGAGCACGATACATGCGGAAACACGGGCTTGCCGTAGTTCTCAGCCCCTTGGTTGGGGGTATCGACCACGTTGTCGGTGCCGGTGCAGGCCCCGCTGTCATCGCCCCAGATGTGGTTCAGGTTCAGCCAGTGGCCCACTTCGTGGCTGGCGGTGCGGCCCAGGTTGTAGGGCGAAGTCACGGTGCCGGTGCGGCCGAAGTACACGGGCGAAATCACCACGCCGTCGGTAGCCGCCACGCCGCCGGGAAACTGGGCGTAGCCCAGAATGCCGCCGCCAATGGTGCCAACCCACAGGTTGAGGTACTTGCTGGCATCCCAGGCATCGAGGCCGCCGGTGCTGGCTTTCTTGATTTTATCGGCCGTACCCCAGCTCGCGGTGGTGCTGCTTTTGCGCTCGATGCCGGTGGTGGCAACGCCAGCGGGCGTGCGCTTGGCCAGCACGAACTGAATGCCGGGGTCGGCGGCCAGGCCGGCGAAGGCGGCGGGCACGCTGCCGGCATCGGCGTTCAGCTTGTGAAAGTCCTCGTTGAGAACGGCAATCTGCGAGGCAATCTGGGCATCGGAAATGTTTTCGGCAGTCGTGCTGTACAGCACGTGAACCACTACCGGAATGGTAATCGAGATGGCGGCGGTGCTCCGCTGCGCCGTGCCAGCCTGCTGGGCGGCAAATTGGAGAGCCTGGTTGTTAATTTCGGCCATGCGCTGGGCCATGCCGGGGTCGGCGGCCAGTTGGGCCTGCAACACCTCTACGCTGGCACAGGTGCGGCGGGCCGGAGCCTGGGCCTGAACCGTAGTCGAGGTAAGAGCCAAGCCAGCAAGGCCAAGAGCTAATGCGTAAACATTTTTCTTCATGTAACCAGGTGTAAGGGTGTAAAAGTTAGTTAGGACCGGCAAGCTATCAATAATATTGCAATTATGGTAACATTATTTTGACTAACCGCCACTTATATAGCAAAAATCATAATGTATCGAACAAAAACTGCTATAATCATCAACAAACTCACCGAACCTTCATCTTCCAACGGCTCTGGTAGACGAGGTGATATAAGCAACAGTCAAAAAACGCTGAGCGCGGCCCACGACCAACGACCAGTTATGAACCCGCGAATGCGTGAGGCCAACCACCGGCGGGCAGGACACAACAACGCCCTGCCCGGTGGGGCAAGGCGTTGCGAAGTAGCCGTAAGAAATAGCGGGCGCGCCTACTCTTTTTCGAAGCGCTGGCGGACGGTGGTGGCACCGTTGCCGATGGCCACGTAGTACAAGCCCTTGGGCAGGGAGTTGACCAGCACCTGGCCGCTGCCGTTGTAGCGGGCGGCGGTCATTTCCTGACCGCGCACATCGAAAACATGCACGGCGTAGCGGGCGGCAGCGGCCCCGGCGGGCAGGTCGAGGGTCAGTACATCGGTAGCGGGGTTGGGGTAGAACAGCAGCGCCGAGCCCGCGACCAGGACCGGACGCGGCGCGGTGCCGCCCGTGGAGGTGAGCAGGCCCACGCGGGCTCCGCCGACAGCAAACAGGGCGTTCATGCGGGTGCTTTGGCCGGCCGAGAACATGTACATGCAGGCATCGTCGGTGTAGTCCATGTAGTTCATGCTCATGTCGCCCGAGTTCGAGCACGACACGTGCGGGAATGCCGGGCAGCCGTAGTTCTCCGCACCCTGGTTGGGGGTGTCGTCTACCTGGTCCGAGCCGGTGCAAGCGCCGCTATCGTCGCCCCAGATGTGGCGCAGGTTCAGCCAGTGGCCTACCTCGTGGGTGGCGGTGCGGCCCAGGTCGTAGCTGGCCGAATAGGTGCCGGCGGCGTACTTGGCTTTGCTGCCAAAGGCCGAGTACAGAATTACGACGCCGTCGGTGCTGGCCGAGCCGCCGGGAAACTGCGCGTAGCCCAGCAGGCCCTGGCCCAGGTTGCAGGCCCAGAGATTGAGGTATTTGGTGGCATCCCAGGCATTATCGCCGCCGCGCTTGGAGTTCTTCACGGCATCGTTGGTACTCCAGGAAGCCGTTTTGGTGGACTTATGGATGATGCCCGTGGTGGCGAGGCCGCTGGGGTCGCGCTGGGCCAGCACAAACTGCACGTTCACGTCGGCGGCCAGGCCGGCGTAGATGCCCGGCGTTTTGCTGGCATCGGCGTTCAGCTTGCGGTAGTCTTCGTTCAGCACGGCAATCTGCGACTGCACCTGGGCATCGGAGATGTTCTGGGCGGCGGTGTTGTAGAGCACATGCACCACCACCGGGATGATGACCGTGCCGGCCGTGCTGCGGTTGAGGGCGGGGTTGGCGAGCAGCTGCTGGGTCTGGTGCTCGATGGCGGCCATGCGTTGGGCCAGGGCGGGGTCGGCGGCGAGCTGCGCGGCCAGCACTTCCATGGTGCCGCAGGCACGGCGCGTGATGGTAGTGGTTTCGAGCTCCGGTTTTACGGTGAGGCGGTTGGCCACGTTCTGCGCCAGGGCCGGGGCAGCACTGCCCAACAGGGCCAGCGCGGAGAAGTACAGTTTATTCATGCAATGGTGAGGTACGGGGTTGAAAGAGGAGTGAGCAACAGAGTAAAATAATGCTCTAAGCTAGGAAATATTTCAGTAAAATTCATAATTTTCAGTAGCAGATATTCAATAATTTTTCTGTTTACAAACAAAAACTGACAATAAAAGCCGAATAATGCTGCTTTTATTGCCAGTTTATAATATTTTGGCTTCTGCGATAGCAAGCTTATGTTTTAGCTTTCGTGCCCGGTCCGACGGCTCCGCCGTCGGACCGGTTGTCGTAAGAACGAAACTGTTGTTCCGCCCTCGTTTCAGTGGCGCCAACGGCAACCGGCCAGACGGCTTCGCCGTCGGACCGGGGCACGGCCCTCATCCCGCAAACCGCTCTAAAACAAGAAGTCGAACCCGACAAAAACCAGCTTCTCCTCCCCCACCGAATAGGTGGCGTTGATGACGGCCTGCTTGAGAATATCGACGTACACGCCGCCGCCAAAGCCGCTGTGGAAGGCGCTGAGGCCGGTACGCACGTCGTTGTCGGAATACACGCGGCCCACATCGGCCAGGCCCAGGATGCCCAGCTTGCCGGGAAACAGGTAGGCGTTGAAGCTGAGCAGCTGTAGGCGGGCTTCCACGTTGGCGTATACGCTGCCGCGGCCAGCGTAGCGGGTGCGGCGGTAGCCACGCAGGTTGGTGGTGCCGCCCAGGGTGTTGGCCTGGTAAAAGCGGTAGTCGCCCACGTTGTGCGTGATGCCCAGGCGGCCGGCGTAGGTAATCTGGAAGGGCAGGTTGGGCGTGAGGTAAGCCCGGATTTCGGACGTGGCGCGGCCAAACTGCAGCTTCTCACCGTTGAGCTGCCAGTTGTACTGAAACTCGTTGTACCAGCGAATGCCGATGCGCGGGTTTTTGGGCGACGAGCTGGCATCGAGGTTGAGGTAGAGCAGGCCGCCGAGGTACTGGTTGGTCTGGAAATCGGAGGAGCGAATGCCAAAGCGGCGGTTTTCATAGGTGGCGTTGCCGTTGCGGTCCCTCAGGCTGTCGAGAATGACGGTACCGATGGGGCTTTGCTCGACGCGGAACTGCTCGTACTGCGGGCCCACGCCCAGCTTGAGAAAGCTGAACAGGTTGCGTTCCAGCGTGGGGGCAATGGTCAGCTTGTTGAAGCGCACGCGGTAGGCCGTGTTCACGGTGCGGTTGGTGACCACATTGCGGCTGTCGTCCTCATTGGCCAGGTTGGCCGTGTTGTTCCCGATGCCGAAGAAGTTATAGAGCAGCTGCGGGCCGTAATACTGGGCCGCCACGTGCAGGTCGTACTTGCCGATGAGGCGCGTGAATTGCCCGGTGTACTTCAGGTTGTAGGCACCGTTGCGGGCCGGGGCGAAGTTGGCCGTCAGGCTTTGCTCCGACGAAAATGGCTCGCGGCGGAAGCCGTAGCGGCGGTGCGTGATGCCGCCGCCCAGCAGGAAGCCGTCGTCGATGTTATAGCCAAAAAAAAGGGCCGGGCCGGTATAGTTCAGGCGATAGTCCTTCAGGTCGAAGCGTTTGGGGTGGTCGTAGCGGCTCACGTCCACGCCGGGCTCCAGGCGCAGGCGGGCCTCCTTGCCCCCGACGATGACGTTGCCGGTGTCGGCATCGTACACCTGAGTCTGGTGCTGAAAGCCGGCCACCCGGCTGCGGTCGGTGATGGAGTCGCGGCCCGTGCCGGCCACAATGCGCAGCTTGATGGCCTTTTTCACCTGCCCTTTCACCTCGTACACGTCCTTGCCGCTGATGCCGTAGAGGCGCAGCTCGTCGGTTACGCCGTGTTCCAGCGTCCGGTCATACAGGGTTTTGCTCACCTTGCCGCCCTTCGTGATTTTGCGCACCGTGAGGTGGGTATCGCCATTGGGCAGGCGGTCGACCACGAATTTTTCGTTCTTCTGGGTGCCGCGCACTTCCACAATTTTGGCCACCACGTTGGCGTATTTGGCCGCCAGGTCGGGCAGCAGGTCGCGCCGGCTTTTCAGCTTGGCGATGATTTCCTTGCCGTGCAGGTCGTAAATCTCCTTGGGCCACTTTTCGCGGAAAGCCTGCTCGATAACGGCATCCGTCAGGTGCTCCTTCATATAGGTAGCCTGGGCCACCCACTGCTCGCGCGTAACGCCCCCCAGGAAGGTGCGGTCGTTGCTCATAGCCGTCTGGTTCAGGCCCTTGTAGTCGGCGTAGTCGGGGCCGAAGTTCTGAAAGTTGCGCACCGCAAATTTGCGGCTCACGATAAAGGGCAGCACGCCGTCACCTTTAAAGAAGGCAATGTCGCGGTCTTCGGGCACGGCGGTATAAGTGCGGTTACCGTCCTTGTCCTTCACCTCGGCCCAGCGCCACTGGTCCTCGTGGCGGTCCCAGTCGCCAATCCACATATCGAACAGGCGCGAGCGGGCAAAGGCCACCTGGTCGATGGCGTTATCGTTGTCGTCGAGCAGGCGCTCGAGCATCTTGTCGGTGCTCACCAGGTTTTTAGCGTAGTCCAGGCTGGCCACGTTGCTCTGGTTGTCCTTGGCATCTTCCTCCAAGGCGGCGGGCAGGTCAGCAAACGCGCTGTAGTACTGCCCCAGCAAGGGGTCTTGCGGAATGTACACCGGCACCGGGTTGGTGTGCAGAATGCCGGCCGCCGTGCCCAGGGGCGGCAGCACAAACGAAGCGTAGGGGTGCTGGGCCGAAATCTGGTCCTGCAAAATATCCTTGGCGAAGCCCGTGCGCAGGGCCTCGGGCAGCACGGCGGCGGGGTCTTTGTCGATGCCACGCAGCGAGAAGTTGTGGCCTTCCTCGTTGCGCACTTTCAGCGAGGAGGTTTGCTTGCCGCCGCCGGTTTTATAGGGCACCAGGCCGCCGCGCTCGTGGGCCAGGTCCAGCACCGGAAACTTCACGGCCGTGGCCCACTCCTTGCGGTAGTGCTCGCCCAGCAGCCAGTTATGAAACTTGCCGTGCTTGTCGTAGCCGGGGTTCACAGCCACCACCACGGTGCTGTCGTGGAAATCGGCGCGGGCCGTGGGCAGGGCCGGGTTGATTACGCCGCCCTTGTCCTTCTTCTTTTTCTTTTCGACGGGGGTTACCGGCGCGGCGGGCTCGTTGGTGGCCACGTCGCGGGTGGTTTTGGCATACAGCGCCGTGCGGAACACCAGGCGAGCCTGCTGGCCGTTGCCTTCGGGCACGAAGTACTCGGTCCACACCTGGCCGTCGTCGTAGTAATTCACGCGGGCAAATCCTTTTTCCTTGTCCGAAAACAAGGCCCCGCCGCCGTTGCCGGGCTTCACGTGCTGGGTTTTGCAGCCCGAGCCGCTCACGATGCAGTGCGTCGCGCCTTCCTTAAAGTACTGGAGGTTGTGCTCGTGCCCGGCCGCGTAAATGATGTTGGGGTACTTGTTGAAGATATCCATCAGCCCCTTTTTGTAGGCCTGGTAGGCTGGGTAGGCCAGGTCCTGGCTCACGCCGCCGTACTTGCGGGCAAACGGGTAGATGGACCCGATGATGGGCAGCGGCAGAAACGCGTACTTATACACGATGCTGAGCGGGAAGAAATGGTCGCCCAGCGTGAAATAGCCGCCGTGAATGCCGTCGGAAAACAGCGGATGATGGCCCACCACCATGATATTCTTGTCCTTGTTGCGGGCAATAATATCTTCGAGCTGGGCCATGAAGTCGGTTTCGTCTTCAACACCACAGCCGCCGTTGGCTCCGTAGGGCCGCTCATTTTTATTGGTAAGAAACCACTGCGAATTCACGGTAATCAGCAGCAGGTCGTCTTGCAGGCGGATTTCATAGGGGCCGGGGCAGCCGTTGCCGGGCGTGATGAAGTCGCCGGTGTAGGAAAAACCAGCCGAGTCGTGGGCCATGTAGTCTTCGGCGAAGCGCTGCTCGCGCATCACCTGGTCGAAACCGCCCTTCAGACCCTGCTTCCAGTCGTGGTTGCCGGGAATCATGTATTTCTCGCCTTTGTAGCCGCGCAGCACGTCAATCTGGTCGCGCAGGCGACGCTCGGCTTCCTTGCGGTCGTAAGCACCCTCTTCGGGCATGCCGTACTCGTACACGTTGTCGCCGAGGTAGACGGTGGTGCTTTTGGCCCCGGCGGCCATAATCTGCTTGCGCAGGAAGTTCAACGACGGCTCGCCGCCCTTGGCCTTGGCAATGGGGTTACCCACGTCGCCAATCAGAAAAATGGAGTACCGAATGCGGCTGCTATCGGGCGGCAGCTTCTTGGCCCATTCCAGGCCGCCGCGGCGGTAGTTGGGGCGCGATACGTGCGGATTCTGGCTGGACTCGCCCTGGGCCAACGCATTCGTGGAGAACGCAAAAACCGCGCAGAGCATCAGCAGCGCGGCGCGAAAAGAATAAAATAGGAGCATAAATTAAGTAATGGGCGGGGCACCGAAGCCCCGCCAAAGGTGCTGCCTGGGCAAACGTACGCCCAAGCCGGGCGAGCCGGATAAGCCCCGTTACGCAAAGCACGGCGGCGCGGTTAGGCCCTCGTGTTTAACTTCCGCGCGGCGCTTCGCGTTGAAAGCCGGCGAACCCGCCGGATGAACCGGCCGTAGCTTCGTATGTTATGGAAGAATTTACCCCCGAAGCCATCGGCAACGCTGCCCCTGCCCCCGCCACCAAGCCGATGGAAACCCCGCAACCTGCCGTGAAAAGCCCCGCCGAGCAGCCCGCCGATGCCGCGCCGGATGCGCCGGGAAAGGGTGCGCCCGGCCCCGCCGATGCCGCACCGAAGGCCGCCGACAAGCCGGCCAAAGCCAAAGTATCGGCCCTGGTGAAGGAAGCGCAGGCCTACGCGACCGAGCTGCTGACGAAAGAGCTGCCCGCTAAGCTTACCTACCACTCGGTGCGCCACACCGAGGCCGTGGCCAAAGAGTGCCGGGCCCTGGCCGCCGCCGCCGACCTCAGCCCCGACGACACCGAGGCCCTCCTGCTGGCCGCCTGGTTTCACGACCTGGGCTACCTCGATGTGTACGACGGCCACGAGTTTCGCAGCATGGAGCGCGCCGCCGCCTGGCTCGCCGAGCATCAGGTGCCCCCCGGCCGCGTGCAGCTCATCAAAGACCTCATCAAAGCCACCCACCGCGACTCGACGGCCGAAACCGGCCTGCAAAAGCTGCTCGTCGATGCCGACATGAGCAACCTGGCACGCGACGATTTCCGTTCCAGCGCCGAGTTGCTGCGCACCGAGTGGGAGCTGGTGCTGGGCAGAAGCTACTCGAACCCCGAGTGGGCCGAGCTCCAGCTCAACTTTATGATGGGGCACAAGTACGAGTCGGACGCCGGCAAGGAGCGCTACCGCAAGCCCTTTAAAAAGAACCTCGACGAGCAGCGCGACCAGCTCAAGAAGACTGAGAAGAAGAAGAAAAAAAAGACCAAGGAGCAAAACGAAACCTTTGCCGAACCCAAGCGCGGCATCGAAACCATGTTCCGCACCATGTACGGCAACCACGTAAAGCTCTCGGCCATGGCCGACAAGAAGGCCAGCATGATGATTCAGCTCAACGCCGTGTTGATTTCGGTCATCATCACCTACCTGGGGGCCAAAATGGGCAAAGCCGGGGCCTTCGGACCGCTGTTGAGCGGCAACCCCGTGCTGGCCATTCCCATTAGCATTCTGCTGGCCACGGCCCTGGGCTCGGTCACCACGGCCATTCTTTCGGCCCAGCCCGATGTCACGAGCTTCGCCTGGCTGAAGCGCAGCCCCGAAATTGCCTCCAACCGCCGCGTCAACCTGCTCTTCTTCGGGCAGTTCACCAAGCTCAGCCTCGACAACTTCCAGAGCGGCATGCGCGAGATGATGCGCCAGAAAGAAGCCATCTACACCAACATGCTCACCGACGTGTACTACCTCGGCGAGGTGCTTTCGCGCAAGTACCGGCTGCTGCGCACCAGCTACACCATCTTCATGGTCGGGCTGATTCTGACGGCGTTGTCGTTTGGCATCGCGCTGCTGTATAAGTCGTAGGCTGAGGCGGCAAGTAGTCGCAGGAGTTTGTACCTTTGTCGGATAGTTCATCTACAACATGGACCTGTAGCTTAACTGCATAAAGCAAGCCTCTCCTAAGGGCTAGAGTACAGGTTGGATTCCTGTCAGGTTCACCACGTTAGGCCTTTGCGAGCGGCAATGGCCTTCCTTCAAATCCCGCACTGTAAGTCCTTTTCGCGAAGGTCATTCAGTGCGGGATTTGTCGTTAATAAGCCGTGGTCGTACTCCCAGTGACAATTCGGGCAGAGCATGAGAATATTCTCCGGGCCGGAAACTTCCTGCACCGCCGTAGAATCCGGAAAGGCATTGATGGGCCGCTTGTGGCAATACTCCACGTGCTTGTCGTACCCACACGCCTGGCAAACGCGGTGCCGATGCGCATTCAGCAGTCGCGTGATGCTGTTGAGGTAGCCGCGGTAGTAGCTGGGGTGCCTTATAGCATCTTTCGCCTTGAGTTGGGCTACAGTTAGGAGCCGATAATCGGCTTTGCGCTTGCCGTGAACCGCGCAAAACTGCCGGTCGGCCGGGATGAGCGTGTCGCATTCGGGGCACTTGCGCGTCAGCCGCCGCTTGGGAGCCTGCTGGTTGGTATGGATTGCCGCGTGCGAACGGGAGCAATATTTGGGATTGGTCGTTTTAGCACCGCAGTGCAGGCAATTATTCATGGTTCAAATTACGGAACGCAGTCTGGCGGTAGGCGCAAGCACCACCGGCCCAAAAACCAGCCGCCTTAATCACTGCTGTTACGCGGCAGGTTGTAGTACTCCCCAAAAGTTGGACAGTGAAAGCGGGCTAGCTTAGCCCGATTATGAGTCCAAAACGCACCCGCCGTCGCTATACGGCCGGGTTCAA
>JAYULN010000449.1:0-10136 GCA_043763525.1 Hymenobacter sp. | reverse complement strand
CCGTGCCCACCCCGCTGCCAGCCGGACCGCCCGTCGGCTGCGGCGTACGTCGCCGAGGGACACCGCCCCAAAATGCGTGTGTGCCCACTGGTGGGGGGCGCCAAAATGCGTTGAAATGCTCATGCCCGCAAGCTACCGCCAACGCCAAAAAAAAGCGCTGACCGGACTGGCCAGCGCTTTTCTGAGTTTTGGGTAAGGACAAGGCTTCGTCGGAAGCTGGGTTTTTTTGTTGGCGCGTTGAATGGGTTAGAATTTGATGCCCAAATCCAGTCCGAACGAGCTGTTTTTGATGGTTACGTCCGTGAGGCCGCGCTTGCTCTCGAAATAGTGGTCGATGTCGACCAGGCCGCGGTGGTAGCCAAGGCCCGCGAAAAGCTTGGTACTTTTGCCCATCGTATACTCAGCACCGGCCGCCACGAGGGCATCGGCATCGAAGAAATATACGTAGTCGCCGGCTTTGGTTTCGGTACCGGTGGCGGGGTCGGTGTAGAACTTGCTGCCGTTGATGCGCGTGCCGATGGGCGCATTAAGCGAGCCACCTACTTGAAAATAGAGGCGCGTACCCGCGGTGATTTCATTGGTGAAGAGTTTCACCGACAGGGGTATTTGGAGGTACTGGGTGGTCATCTTGTAGGAGGTCTGGAAAGCGTTTCCGTTGCCTACGCCATTATTCTGGTAGTCGGTGTAGCGAATGGTGCCGCCTTTGCCCGCCAGCTCCAGGCCGGTGCTGAAGGCATAATTTTCGCCAAAGAAGTAGTCGACTACCAACCCGCCGCTGAAGCCAAGCTGGCTGCCATCGCTGGCAAAGCTATTTTTGGAGGTGGACTCGGCGCGCAGGCTGGTGATGGCTGGCGACACCTTCAGACCGATTTCGACCTGGGCGGAAGCAGCACCAGTGGTGGCTGCAAAAAGAAAAGAGGCGAACAGTATTTTTTTCATACGAAACGGATAATGCAATCGTGGAGTAAAATGACCGACTGCCGATGGGTTTTGGCTAACTTTACCCCAAAGTAACGCGCGTGGAAAAGAATAATTTTGCCTGGCGGCGCTGGCTGCCCTTGTTTTTCGGTTTGAGCCTGGGCCTTGGGGCTTGCAAGCACGGAACTGCCGACGGCTGCCGCCCCGATGCCGCCGCCGATGCGCCGGCGGTGCCATTGCACCTCCAACGCCTGGAACCCGCTTTTTTTAAGATAAAAACGCCGGCCGATGCGCGGCAATTTATGGACGCGCACCCGGCATTGGCCCGGTACTACTTGCAGCGCCAGCCCGCCAGCGAGCAGGACCTGGAGGGTGGCCTGCCGCAGCTTGCCACCAACGCGGCCTTGCAGCAGGTGGCCCGCGAAACTGCCGTCGCCTTTCCCGATAGCGCCGCGCTGCGCCACGACCTGGGCGAAGTGTTCCGGCGGGTGCATTACTACTTTCCCGACTTTCGGGTGCCGCCGACGTTTACTTACGTGAGCGGATTTTTGAACAAGGATATTTATGTGAACGACAGCCTGCTGGTGCTGAGTCTGGATTGGTTTGCGGGGGCGAAGGCCAGTAAGCGGCCCGACCTGCCGCAGTACATGCTGCGCCGCTACACGCCGGCGGGCCTGTTGCCGATGCTGGCCCAGGATGTGTCGAGCAAATACAATCGCCACGAGTTGACTGCCAACACGATGCTCGATGCGATGGTACACGCCGGCAAGTCGTTGTACTTCGCCAGCCAGGTGCTGCCCTGCACGCCCGATTCGCTGTTGATGGGCTACACCAAGCGCGAAATGATTGGCCTGGAAGCCAACGAGGGCAAGGTGTGGGGGCATTTTCTGGAGAAAAACCTACTGTATTCGACCACGCCGTTCGCGCTCCAGAAATACGTAGGCGAGCGGCCCAACGTGCCCGAAATCGACAAAACCTGCCCCGGCCGGGTGGGCCAGTGGATGGGCCTGCAAATTGTGCGCAAGTACGTAGCCGAGCACCCCAACGTGACTCTGGCCCGCCTGATGGCCGAAAAGGATGCCCAACGCTTCCTGAACGATTCGCACTACCGACCGAAGCGGTGACTGAATGGATGAACGAATGAGTGAATGGGGAAGGCCACCGCACCAATTCGCTCAGCCACTCTTTCCCCCGTTCACTCATTTCCCCATGCACATCGCGGTTTTCAGCCAATACCACACCAACCCGGACTGCCCGGCCACCAGTCGGCATTACACGCTACTGGCCCACATCGCCAAAACGCACCGGGTGACGCTGCTGACCACGCCCGCCTGGAAAAGCCAGCGGCTAACGCGGGCGTTCGATTGGGTGCCGGCCGGAGTGGAAATTCACGAAGCACGGGTGCCCTACGACAACAGAATGGGGTCCGCCCGCCGGGCAGTTTCCTTCGCGCAGTACGCGGCTTGGGCGGTGCGCAAGGGTTTGCTGATTGAGAAGCCGGACATTATCTGGGGCATCAGCACGCCGCTGACGGCGGCTTGGGCGGCGGCGCAGGTGGCGCGCTGGCGGCGGGTGCCTTGGGTGTTTGAGGTGCAGGACTTATGGCCCTCTTTTCCGATTGCGATGGGGGCGGTGCCCACGGTGCTGGCCCGGCAACAGTTGTATCGGCTCGAAAAGCGGCTTTATGAAAGTGCCCGGCATATTCTGCCGCTCTCGCCCGACATGGCACGCTACGTGACGGACCTGGGCATTGCCCCCGAAAAGGTGACCACCGTGCTCAACGGCACCGACCTGGACTTGGCTGCCCGCGCTACGCCCGAGGTGGTGGCCCAACTACGGCAGCAGCAGGACCTGGCTGGCCAGCGCGTGATTTTATACGCCGGCACTTTTGGCCGGGCCAACGATATTCCGACGCTGGTGGCGGCGGCTCAAGCCATGGCGGCCACCGAAACGGATGTGGTGTGGCTGTTTTTGGGCCACGGCTTTTTTGAGCCGCTGATTGCGGCGGCGGCGGCACGCTGGCCGGGGCGCATTCGGCTGGCAGGTGGGCAGGCGCGGCACGAAGTGTTTGAGTGGTTCGCGCTGGCGGAGGTGTCGGTGGTGTCATTTTTGGGCTTACCGGTGCTCGATTCCAATTCGCCGGCCAAGCTGTACGACTCGCTGGCAGTTGGCACGCCGGTCGTCGTCGTCAACCGGGGCTGGACTAAGGACTTGGTTGAGCGGCATGGCTGCGGATGGTACGTGCCGGCTGGCGATGCCGAAGCCCTAGCGGCCCAACTACAAATGCTGCTGGCCCGCCCCGAAACGCTGGCCGCTGCCGGGGAGCGGGGCCGTCAGCTGGCTATTGCCGCTTTCGACCGGCAGCAATTAGCTGCTCAAGTACAAGGACTGTTGGAAGCGGCCGCCGGGAAAGTATAAAGCCCGAATAGGCGCGTTACAGTGTAACATGCAACAGCTTGTGCTGCCTATGGCTGGGCTTGTACCGGGGTGTGCTAGTCGTCGGCCCGAACAGGTTTGTAACCCGAATAATCAATCAGGCTTCGGGAATCGGTACGTAGGCCAGGGCTTTGCCAAAGTGCTTGGCGAAGTAGGTGCAACCAGGGGCCAGGGGGCAAATGCTGCACTTGGGCGAGCGGGCTACGCAGATGTAGCGGCCGTGCAGAATCAGCCAGTGATGCGCTTTAGCAATCAGCTCCTCAGGAATATACTTCACCAAAGCCTTCTCGACAGCTAGCGGGGTAGTGGCGGTTTTGGGCACCAGGCCCAGGCGATGCGACACCCGAAACACGTGCGTATCGACGGCCATGGCGGGCTGGTTGTAGATGACCGACACGACCACATTGGCCGTTTTGCGGCCCACGCCGGGCAGGCGCTGCAATTGGTCAAGCTGGCTGGGGACTTCACCTCCAAAATCGTCCGTAATCATGCGGCCCAGGCCGGCCAGGTGCTTGGCCTTGTTGTTGGGGTATGAGACGCTGCGGATGAAGGGAAAAATATCGTCGGCCGTGGCCGCGCCCAGGTGGGCGGCGGTGGGAAACTGCGTCAGCAGCGCCGGCATCACCAGGTTCACGCGCTTGTCGGTGCATTGCGCGCTCAGCACGACGGCCACAATCAACTCGTAGGGGTTGCCGTACGCCAGTTCGGTTTTGGGCTCCGGAAAGTTGGTGGTGAAGTAATCGAAGAAGTAGCGAAACCGGGCGGTGCGAGTCATGCGGAGTGGGAGTGGGCGAAGCGCAAAAGTAGGGGCGGCCTCAAAAAGAACGTTAGCTGAACGCAGTGAAGCATCTCTACCGGCGCAGTAAATCCTTTCGATTGGATTACTCTTGCGGTAGAGATGCTTCTCTGCGTTCAGCATGACGGTCTTTTGATGTACCGACTCAAGGTTATGTCCGCCAGCGCGGGGCACGCAGGGGCTGCCACAAAAAATCAAAGGGGCTCAGGACCTGCTTAAGAAAGTGCGCGAGTAGCGCAAAATTGCCTCGGAGGTTTCGGGCCGGGGCTCGCGACGTACTCCGTCGAGCGCCCGCTGGGCCAAAAGGAGGTCGGCGCAGGTAGCGGCCAGGTCCGGGTCGTGCTGCAGTGCCTCTTCTACCTCGCGCTGCCTTTCAGCTGGCAATTCGTTGTACACATACTGGAGCAGTGTCGAATGGGGTAAGGTTTGAATCATAACGAGACGAGTTAGCAGTCATTTTCTTGCGCAGATTTATTAGCGCGTAACGCATCCGGCCGAGGGCCGTGTTGATGCTCACGCCGGTTGCGTCGGCAATTTCCTGAAAGCTCATGTCGCCGTAGTGGCGCATGAGGAGCACCTCCTTTTGGGCGGCGGGCAGTTCCTGAATTAACGCGCGAAGTTGGGTATGAGTTTCTTCGCGCGACATGATATCATCGGGGCCATCGTCGGCGATGGTGAGCGTGCTGGCCAGCCGCTCGTTGTCGGTGAGGCTGATGTGGGGCACGCGCTTACCCCGCCGAAACGAGTCGATGGCCAGGTTGTGGGCGATGCGGCAAATCCAGGGGGCAAACTTGCCCTCTTCGTTGTAGCGGCCACTTTTGAGGGTGTGAATGGCTTTGATGAAGGCATCCTGCAACAGGTCCTCGGCCACGTCCTCGTCGCGTACGATGAGGAGAATAGTGGTGTACGCACGGCTGCGGTGCCGCTCCAGCAGGATGGCGAAAGCGGATTCCTGGCCGGCCAGGTAGAGCGAGATGAGCGCGGAGTCGCTCGGTTGCATGAGGTCCATAAAGGGCTACGGATTAGGGGAACGTAGAGCTTTAGGCCATAGTATGCGGTTACCGAGAAAAATATTGGGAGAGCAACGAAGAGCGGTTATTAAAACCTGCTAGAATCGGACCAAATGTAAAGAAACAGATTCGACATCTGCAACTGATAATTCAATAAAAGGACAAAATCTTTTTGTTGAATTGGCGCAACCTTCCTTAAATCTTCACCTGAGGCCTTTTTGTCTGCCATCGGGTAGTAAAAATTCAGCAAAAAAAGTTTTAAATATTGAAAAGACCTCGCCACCTGATAATTACTCGGCCAGCCACCGGTGGGCGGCGGCTTCGTCGGTGAACAGGGCGGTGTGGTAGTGCTGGGACGGGTGTGGGCTGGCGTTGATGGCGGACACCGAGCTGTCGGATTGTTCTTGGGCGGCCCGCAAGGGCGAAATCAGGAAGGCGATGCGCACGGGCTGGGCGTAGCGGTGGGCCAGCCGGGGGAAGAAGTCGGTGTTGACCCAGGTGGTGAGCTCGGGGGTGGCCAGTTCATCGCGCCGGCGCAGGTCGAGCAGCCAGCGCCAGTAGCCGAGGGCATCGGCGGCGGCCAGCACGGCGAGGTAGCCGGCCGGAAGCTCATGCACATTGATTTCGCGCTGCCAGCGGGCTACAATAGCGGGCAGGTCGGGGCGGGGCGTTATTTCCAGACCGAAATCGGGCATGGCGACGAGCAGCGCAGGCGGTGAAAATCAGGGTTGCAAGGTAAGTCAAGCCGGCTGCTTAACCCATCCGGCGGGGGCGGGAACGCGCTTACCTTTGCGCCCCGCCGCCGTACCGGTGGTTTTTGTGCCTTATGCAGCCTGCTACCGATACCCCCCGCGTGGGCCACGACCCTTACGCCGCCCTGCGGGTGCCCGAGTTCCGCCGCCTGCTGTCGGCGCGGGTGCTGTTCATCATCGCCAGCCAGATTCAGGGCGTGGTGGTGGGCTGGCAGATTTACGAGCTGACCAACAACCCGCTGGCCCTGGGCCTGATTGGCCTGGCGGAGGCGATTCCGAGTATCACGGTGTCGCTGTATGCCGGGCACGTGGCCGACTCGGTGCCGCGCAAGCGCATTATTGTGCCGGCTATGCTGGTGCTGTTTTTTTGTTCGCTGAGCTTGTTTTTGCTGGCCCGGCCGGCCGGGATGACGCTCTTTGCCAACCAGCGGGTGCTGGCGCTGCCGCTGTACGTGGCCATGCTCTACGTGGTGTTGTTCGTGAGCGGCATTGCACGCGGGTTTCTGGGGCCGGCGCTGTTCTCGTTCATGCCGCAACTGCTGCCCGACCGCAGCCTGCTCTCGAACGCGGTAACGTGGAATTCGACCAGCTGGCAGGCCTCGGCGGTGCTGGGACCGGCCATTGGCGGGTTGCTGTTTGCGCAGTTGGGTAAGGGCTTTGCTTACGGGGTGGATGCGGGGCTGATGCTTACGTCGCTGCTGCTATTTGCCAGCATCGCGGGGCGGGCGCTGCCCCCGCGTGAGGGCGAGCGGCTAAGTCTGGGCGAGAGCGTGCTGAGCGGGGTGCGCTTTATTTTCAACAACCAGATTGTGCTGGCCGCGCTGTCGCTGGATTTGTTCGCGGTGTTGTTTGGCGGGGCGGTGGCGCTGCTGCCCATCTTCGCCAAAGACATTCTGCATATCGGCCCCGATGGGCTGGGCTACCTGCGTGCGGCCCCGGCCGTGGGCTCGGTGCTGATGGCCGTGTGGCTCACGTACTCGCCGTTGCGGCGGCGGGCGGGGCGCAAGCTGCTGTGGGCGGTGGCGGGCTTTGGGCTGGCCACCATTGCCTTTGCGCTATCGAAGAGTTTCGCGCTGTCATTGTTTTTGCTGTTCCTGACGGGCGTGTTCGATTCGGTTTCGGTGATTGTGCGCTCCACGCTCATCCATACCTACACCCCGGAGTACATGAAGGGCCGGGTTTCGGCGGTGAATAACATCTTCATCGGTTCGAGCAATGAGATTGGTGGGTTTGAGAGCGGCGCAGCGGCTAAGCTGATGGGCACGGTAACGAGCGTGGTATTTGGCGGGCTGATGACGCTGGTGGTGGTGGCCATCACGGCTTGGCGGGCCGACAAATTATGCGAGCTGGAATCGGGCACGAAGTAGGCATCAGGAGATGAGGTGCTGCTGATGAAGCAGCGCGGCGTATTGTTCCGGCGTATCCACATCCAACAAACCAGCCGGGAAAGGCACGCGGCCCACGGCATTACCAAGGCTGCTGATGAGTCGATTGGCACCGGACTGCCCTTGCAACTGTAGTAGCTCGGGCAGCATGGTGTGGGCGAAAATAGCCGGCACGCCCAACACGTCACCGTAGGCTGCCGCCACGATGGCGGCTTGAGTCTCCCGTTGCTGGACTACCAGTTGCAGCAGCAACTCGGGGGTCACCAGGGGTTGGTCGCTAAGCATGATGAGGTAGGCCATAGGACGGGTGCTGGCGACCGCCGCGAGGCCCGTGCGGATGGAGGAAGCCATGCCGGTAGCCCAATCGGGGTTGTGCATGACCCGAATGGGCAAATCTGCCACTTCGGTGGTCAACTCCTCATGCAGGGCTCCGGTAACCAGAATGATAGGCGCGCAGCCCGCTGCCACGGCGGTTTCGGCGGCGTGGCGCAGCAGGGTGCGGCCCCGATAGGGCAGCAATTGCTTGGGCCGGCCCATGCGGGAAGAAGCGCCGGCGGCGAGCAGTAGCAGGGCCGGCACTTACACGGATGCTTTCGTGCTCAGGATTTTTTCGGGCGTGATGGGCAGGTCGCGCACGCGCTTGCCCGTGGCGTGGAACACGGCATTGGCCACGGCGGCTGACACACCCACCATCGAAATTTCGCCGATGCCCTTCACACCCATGGCGTTGATGTAGGGGTCGTGCTCGTCGATGAACTCCACGGTCATGTCCGGAATGTCAGCGTTCACGGGAATGTGGTAGTCGGCCAGGTCGGCGTTCACGTAGCGGGCAAAGTGCTGGTCGCGGTGGGTGGCCTCCATCAGCGCCGCGCCGATGCCGAAGATGGAGCCGCCGATAATCTGGCTGCGGGCCGTTTTGGCGTTCAGAATGCGGCCGGCGGCGTGTACGCTCACCCAGCGCTTCACGCGCACGGTGCCCAGGTCGGGGTCGACGTGGACTTCGCAAAAATGCGCCCCGAAGGAGTGCATGGAATGCTGCGCGGCTTCGTCTTTGTGAGCCGGGTCGGCGGCGGCTACGGCCTGGCCGGCCTCGTAGCCCGCGCCGTACTTGCCGCTGCCGCTGCCTTCGATGTCGGTGAGCTCAGCCCGCTTCATCAGGGCGGCGAAGTCTTCGCCTTTGTTCTTGTTCTTCTTCAGCTGCAGGCGGCCTTTCTCCATTTCCACGTCTTCGGCTTTGGCGCGGAATAGCGGGGATTTAGGGTCTTTGATGGCCATTTTGGTCAGCTTTTCCCACACGTCCTGAGCCGCCATGTACACCGACGACGAGACCGTGCCGGCCGCCACCGAGCCGCCCGAGTTGGGCGCGGTAGGCAGCTTAGTATCGCCCAGCTCGAAGCGGATTTTTTCGGGCGGCAGGCCCAGCGAGTCGGCCGCTACCTGCGTCATCACGGTGTAGGTGCCGGTGCCGAGGTCGGTGGCCCCGCTCTGCACCACGGCGTGGCCGTCGGCAAAAAGGCGCACGCGGGCGGTGCCCTGCGAGCTATGCACCGGGTAGCTGGCCGTGGCCATGCCCCAGCCCACGAGGGTGCGGCCCTCGCGGGTTAAGCCGGCCTTGGGGTTGCGCTTGCTCCAGCCAAAGAGTTCGGCCCCGCGGGCGTAGCATTCTTTCAGGCCCTTGCTGCTCCAGGCCTGGCCGGTGCTGGGGTCCTTTTCGGCGTAGTTCAGCAGCCGAATTTCAATGGGGTCGATGCCCAGCTGGTAGGTCAAATCGTCCATCAGACTCTCGATGGCGAACGAGCCGGGGGCCTCGCCGGGGGCACGGGTGAAGGTCGACGTCATGACGTTGCCCCGAGCCAGCTGGTAGCTCGACTCGAAGTTGGGGCACTCGTACAGCATATTGACGATTTTGCTGTTGCTTTCGGTGTAGTTGTCCCAGGGCGAAGTGGTGGCCGTTTTCTCGTGAATGAGGGCCGTGAGTTTGCCTTTTTTCGTCGCGCCCAGGGTCAGGGTCTGGGTCTGGTCTTCGCGGTGGCCCATGCTCGTGAACTGCTGCTGGCGGGTGAGCACCAGCTTCACGGGCCGGCCCACGGCTTTGGCGGCCTGCACCGTGAGCACGGTGTGGGGCCAGCACGAGCCCTTGCAGCCGAAGCCGCCGCCGAGGTATTTAGTTACCACACGCACTTGGTTCTGTTGCAGCCCGAGCATGGTGTAGAGCGACTTTTGCGTGCGCGTTATGCCCTGGGTCGATTCGTACACCGTGAGGCGGTCGGGGCCGTCCCAAATGGCGGTGGTAGCCCCTGGTTCCATCGGGTTGTGGTGGTTGATGGCGTGGGTGTACACGGCCGTCAGCTTCACGGCCGAGGCGGCCAGCGCCTCCTTAGCGTTACCGCGCCGGGTATGGCCGTCGGCTTTGCCATCCTGAATTTTTTCGGGGTCGAAAAGCTGAGCTTTGGAGTCGGTATAGCCCGCGATGGGCGGTTCGGCAGCGTAGGTTACGCGCACCAAACGGGCGGCGTGGGTGGCCCGCTCGAAAGTGTCGGCCACCACTAAGGCCACGGGCTGGCCGGCGTAGTGAATCACGTCCGACGTCATCGGCATAAAGCCCATGGGCGCCCCAATGGCTTTTTTGCCGTCGGCATCGTTGGGCGTGCGGGCCAGCTTGGGCAGGTTCTCGTGGGTGAAGATGGCCAGCACACCCGGCTCCTTGAGCGCCGCGCTGGTGTCGATACCCTGAATGCGACCCCTGGCGATGTCGCTGGTTTTGAGCACGCCGTAGGTGAGGCCGGGCAGGGCGTATTCGGCCGAGTACTTGGCCCGGCCCATCACCTTGTCGCGGCCA
>JAYULN010000448.1:0-4012 GCA_043763525.1 Hymenobacter sp. | reverse complement strand
TCGAACATAAGTATTCGGTAGTCAGACCCAATATTAAATCTTGATTGACAGTACTTTGATGTCCGACTACTGACTACTTAATACTGGCTACCTACTTATTCACACCGAAGCCGATGCGCCCTTGGCGGGAGCGTCGATGGGGGCCCTGGCCTTTAATACGGTGCCCAACGCAGTGGCCGTGGGCACGCACCGCACCGCCGCCGATGCCACCAGCCCCGTGGACGTGATTGGTATGCGCGATGCGCGACCTGGCCCTCACCTCGGCCTTCGCCGACTTTACCCAAGCGCCGCACTACTCGGTACCGTCCTTCAACTCGACGCACCAGACCACGGCTAACGGCACCAACCACGTAGCCCCCAACTCGCTGCGCGGCCTGGCCCCCGACCAAATGCTGGTGCTCGTGAATGGCAAGCGCCGGCACACCACCGCCCTCATCAACCTGCTCGGCAACCGGGGCGTGGGCAGCGTGGGCTACGATAGGAACGCCTTCACGGTAAACGGGCTCGACCGCGTGGAAGTGCTGCGCGACGGTGCGGCCGCCCAGTACGGCTCCGATGCCATTGCCGGCGTTATCAACCTCAACCTGAAAAGCGACGACCACGGCGGCACCGTGCTGGTGGGAACCGGCCTGCACCAGGCCAACGACGGCCTGGCCGCCACCGTGAGCGTGAACAAGGGCTTCAAGCTGACCCAGAAGGGCTTTATTGCCCTAACCGGCGAAGTGGACTACCGGGGCAGCACCGCCCGCGACTACTCCCGCGACTTGAACTCGTGGCCAGTGTTTTCGGCCGATAAGCACCAGGAAGACTCTTTCCTACTGGCCCACCACAAAACCTACGCCGACCACGCCCACCGCAACGGCAACGTCCGCCTGTACTTTCGGGCTGTAAGCCATCAGGGTGTTCGCTGATTCGGCACCTGCTTTCGTAAGAGGGCAGGTGTTTTGCGTTTGGGAAACAGTAGCTTTCGACGATTGTGCCGTTGAACGGGGTAGAGACGCATACTTGCGTCTCATCATTGAACGGTTCCGTTGAAGAGGTGCAGTCGGCACGGCCCCGGTCGTTCAACGACGAGACTCCAACTATTGCGTCACTACCCGTCCAACAGCTGCATAATGGCTGAAAGTCAAACCAACCCACCTCCTCCCCAATCATGCCACACGTCGTCACCCTCACCCTGAACCCGGCCATCGACAAAAGTACGGCCGTGCCCAAGCTCGTGCCCGAGCAAAAACTGGCCTGCGCCCCGCCCAAAGTCGAGCCCGGCGGGGGCGGCATCAACGTAGCGCGGGGGCTGAAGCGGCTGGGGCTCGATGCGCGGGCGGTATTCGTGGCCGGCGGCCCGCCCGGCGAGGCCTTGCGGCAGCTGGTGGCCCGCGAAGACCTGGCCGCCACCGCCGTACCAATTGCCGCCTGGACCCGCGAAAACCTCACGGTGGTGGACGAGGCCAGCAACCAGCAATACCGCTTCGGCATGCCCGGCGCAGCCCTTACCAGTGCGGAGCAAACCCAGGTTCTGGCCGTTCTTACGGCCCTGCGCCCCGCCCCCGAGGTGCTGGTGGCCAGCGGCAGCCTGCCCCCCGGCGTGGCCCCCGGCTTCATGAGCGACATTGCCCGCTGGGCCCGCCAGGCCGGGGCCAAACTGGTGGTCGACACTTCCGATGAGGCCCTGCGCTGCGCCGTGGCCGAGGGCGTGTACCTGCTCAAACCCAACCTGGGCGAGCTCAGCAAGCTGGCCGGCGTGGAGGATTTGGACAGCGAATCGGCGGCCGAAGCCGCCCAAGGCATCATTGCGCAGGGCAAATGTGAAATCGTGGTGGTATCGCTGGGGGCGGCCGGGGCCTGCCTCGTTACCCGCGACGTGGTGGAGCACATCGCGGCCCCCGCCGTGAAAAAGCACAGCACCGTGGGGGCCGGCGACAGCATGGTGGCCGGCATGGTGTTCGCCCTCTGCCAGGGCCGCCCCGTGCGCGAAGCGGTACGCCTGGGCGTGGCCTGCGGCACGGCCGCCACGATGAACCCGGGCACCGAATTGTTTCACAGAACCGATGCGGAACGGCTGTTTCAATGGCTGCTGAAGTCGCTGAAGTAGCCTGGACTTTGCGAGTCCGCGCGTGAGCGAAGCGAACAAGCAGGGCCGCGCATCGCCGCCCTATGCTAGCTGCTCGCTTCGCTCACGCGCGGACTCGCAGAGTCCACGCTACTTCCTGATTTGAAAAAAAAGCCTTTCCATTCTGAAAAAAAATCATCCCCGCCGGGCACCTTGCCCGCTGGGAATTTTTTATTAAAACCCTCTCCCATTAATAATTAGCAAGCAATTGTTGAAATAGTTTTCAAACCGGCACTGGTATTGGCATTGAGTGGCAGTCACCAACCACCAGCCGCCATGGCCATTTTCGATAACCTCTCCAAAGCCGCCAAAGGCTTCTTCATTGAAGCGCACGAGGCCGCTGCTCCGGCAGCCCCCGCGGCCACGGTAGCCACCAGTGCCCCGGCCGCCGCAACGGCCCCGCTACCCAGCGGCGCGGCCCCACTCGTGGCCCAGGCCGAGCAGCGCCACCTCGACCATATTGCCGGCCTGCTGGCCAGCGACGGCAAAGACTTCAGGGCCTTCACCAAGCTGGTGGGCAGCATGGCCGACAGCGGCCTCACCGGCCCGCTGCTCTACCAAACGGCCTTCAACGCCTTCGCGGCCCTCACCGGCACCGACCTGCCCACGCTCTTCACCTCGGCCGAAACCCTGACCCAAAAGCTGGCCGACGACCGCGCCCGCGTGCTGCAACGCCACCGCGACAAGCTGGGCGAAAGCAGCAACCCCGCCGGCCCACCCGGCCCGCTGGTGCAGCTGCAACAGCAGGAAACCCAGCTGCAAGCCGACGTGGCCGCCCTCGCGCAGCAGCTGGCCGAAAAGAGCCAGCTGCTGCGCGAGGGCCAGCAAAAAACGCAGGCCGAGCGCCAGAAAACTCAGGCCGCACTGGCTTCCTACGAGTTGGCCAACGCCGCCGCCGTGGCCGAGCTGCAGGCACATCGGCAAGCCGCGCAGTCCTTTTTAAAATAGTGGATTGGCGGATTGGCGGATTGGCAGACCGTCAAATCCTCCTACCCTGCGCCCTGCTCACCCCACCATCCCATCAATCCGCCACGCAACTGCCCCACCAATTCACCACTCCACTAAACCACCCAAATAATGAAAACGCTCATGTCTCTTGATTCTTCCGAAACCGGACTGCCCAAGTGGCAGCAACCCGAGAAAATTGCCGGCCGCGTAGTCCTCGTTGGGCTGGTAGGCACGGCCGTGTACTTCTGGGGCTCGATTCTGCCCTTCCTCGTCGACATGGTTTTTGATACCGTGAAGCTGGGTATTGGCCTGGGGACGCTGTTCGTGCTGTTTTTATTGCTCACGAACAAGCGCATTCACGCCGGGCTGTGGTACGCCGGGCAGCGCGTGCTGCGCACGATGGCGGGCATTTTCGTGAACACCGACCCCATCGGCATTATGGAAGCCTACATCTCGAACACCGAGAAGGAGGCCCGCAAGATGGATGCCGAAGTAACCAACATCGAAGGCGCGCACGAGCTGGTGAAGCGCAAGCTGGCCGCCAACACCACCCAGATGCAGGAGTACCTGGCCCTGGCCGACTCGGCTACCCGCCAGGGCGAAAAGGACATGGCCGAGAGCTACGCCAGCCGCGCCGCCCAGATTGCCGACTATAACCAGCGCCTGCAACCCATGGCCACCACCACGGCCAACGTAACGGTGGTGATGCGCCAAATCCTCAAAGCCGCCCTGCGCCAGATTGACGGCAGCAAGTTCAAAGTAGGCCTGCTGAAGGACGAGTACCAGCTCGTGAAACGCACCAGCTCGGGCATGCGCGCCGCGATGAACATTCTGCGCGGCGACCCCGACAAGAAGTACTTCTTCGACCTGGCCACCGACCGCGTGGCCCAGGACATGGCCCAGCAGCTTGGCCAAATCAAGCAGGCCATGCGCTACTCGCAGGAGTTCGTGAAG
>JAYULN010000447.1:0-10156 GCA_043763525.1 Hymenobacter sp. | reverse complement strand
CATCATCACCACCATCTGTGGGAGGCCGGGCCGTACGCCGGGTGCTAGCTTAGCGCCCGCTGCCCGAGTCTCCACCGCCGCGCTCCGGGGTACACTTGCGCCGGGCTGTTCTTTTTCAATTTTCGGGAAATTCCATCGCTCTGCCCTGCGCCGGCGTGGTTTCATGTGTGCCCGTACCGGCGCACCCCCGCCTGTTTACCCATTTTCATGCTCCGTTTAGCCATTCAGAAGTCCGGTCGCCTCAGCGAAGATTCCCTTGCCCTCATTCGCGAATGCGGCATCAACTTCATCAGCAGCTCTTATAAGCTCAAGACCGAAGCCACCAATTTCCCGCTCGAAATCCTGTTTCTGCGCGACGACGACATTCCCGGCTACGTGCAGGACGGTGTTGCCGACCTCGGCATCGTGGGCCAGAACGTGCTGGTCGAAGCCGGCTTCCCGGCCTTAGAAGTCGAAGCCCTCGGTTTCAGCAAGTGCCGCCTGAGCCTGGCCGTGCCCCGCGCCGATGCCTACGCTTCGGCCGCCACGCTGCAAGGCAAGAACATTGCCACCTCGTACCCCAACATTCTGGGCCGCTACCTGGCCGAACAGGGCGTGCAGGCCCACCTGCATACCATCAGCGGCTCGGTCGAAATTGCGCCCAGCATCGGGCTGGCCGAAGCCATCTGCGACATCGTGAGCAGCGGCTCGACCCTGCTCGGCAACGGCCTGCGCGAAGTTGAGACCGTGTTTCGTTCCGAGGCCGTGCTCATTGCCCAGCCCAACCTCACCGCCGAGCAAGCCGACTTGCTCGAACAGCTCCGCTTCCGCATGCAGGCCGTGCGCCGGGCCAAGCGCAGCAAGTACATTCTGCTCAACGCGCCCATTTCAGCTCTCGACGAAGTACGCCGGCTGCTGCCCGGCATCAAGTCGCCCACCGTTACACCGTTGGCCGAAGCCGGTTGGGTGTCGGTGCAGTCGGTGGTGCAGGAAGACGATTTCTGGCACATCACCAGCCAGCTCAAGGCCGTGGGGGCAGAGGGCATTCTGGTGTTGCCCATCGAGAAAATGATTGCCTAACCAGTCCCTCATGCAGCTTTATTCCTATCCCAACCCCAGCACCTGGCCCGCGCTCCAGCAGCGCCCCGCCGCCGCCGAAGCGCCCCAGGTAGCCGCCCGCGTGCGGGCCATCTTCGGCCAGGTGCGCGAAGGCGGCGATGCCGCCCTGCTCGCCCTCGCCGCCGAGCTTGACAAAGCCGCGCTAACCAGCCTGCTGGTTTCCCAAGCCGAGTTTGCGGCCGCCGCCGCGCAGGTGCCGGCCGAATTACAAGCCGCCATCCGTCAGGCCAAAGCCAACATCGAAGCCTTCCACGCCGCCCAGCGCGAGTCTGAGCTGCGCCTGGAAACCATGCCTGGCGTGGCCTGCTCGCGCCGTGCGGTGCCGGTGCAGCGCGTGGGCTTGTACGTGCCGGGCGGCTCGGCCCCGCTGTTCAGCACCTTGTTGATGCTGGGGGTGCCGGCCCGGCTGGCCGGCTGTCCGCAGGTGGTAGTCTGCACGCCGCCCCAGGCCGATGGCTCGGTAAGCCCGGTTATTTTGTTCGTCGCCCAATTGCTGGGCATTGATACCGTGGTGAAGGCCGGTGGGGCGCAGGCCGTGGCCGCCCTGGCCCTGGGCACCGCCAGCGTGCCGGCCGTGGATAAAATCTTCGGCCCCGGCAACCGCTACGTTACGGCCGCCAAGCAGCTGGCCGCCGCCGAGTACGGCGTGGCCATCGACATGCCGGCCGGCCCGTCCGAAGTTCTCGTCATTGCCGATGCCAGCGCCAATCCGGCTTTTGTGGCGGCTGATTTGTTGTCGCAGGCCGAGCACGGCCCCGATTCCCAAGTGGTGGTGCTGAGTGATTCACAAACCATTCTTGAGCAAGTGCAGGCCGAAGTTGAGCGTCAGCTGACCACGCTGCCCCGCCGCGAGGTAGCCGCTCAGGCGCTGGCTAACAGCCGTGCCGTGCTGCTGCGCGATGCCGCCGTGATGCTGGAGTTCTCGAACCAATACGCGCCGGAGCATTTGATTTTGGCAACGGATAATGCCGAAATACTGGCCGAACAAGTAACCAACGCCGGTTCCGTATTCCTGGGCCACCTCACCCCCGAAGCGGTGGGTGACTACGCCTCCGGCACCAACCACACGTTGCCCACCAGCGGCTACGCTCGTCAATACAGCGGGGTGTCGCTCGACTCATTTATTAAGAAAATCACCTTCCAGCGCCTTTCAGCCACCGGCCTGCAAGCCCTCGGCCCAGTGGTGGAAATCATGGCCGAAGCCGAAGGCTTGGCCGCCCATGCCCGCGCCGTAACCTTGCGGTTGGCTTCGTTGGCAAACGGGTTGGCCCAGGAAATTGCCAGCAGCAAAACCGGTTCGGCAGTTTCTTTCGTTGCTCCCGTAGCAAGCCCGGCCACGTCCTACGCCGAACTAATTCGGCCCAGCGTGGAGCGTATGCAGCCGTATTCTTCAGCCCGCGACGAGTTTGAGGGCATGGCCCCGGTGATGCTCGATGCCAACGAAAACAGCCTGGGTTCCGTCGGTCCCGACGATTTCAGCCGCTATCCCGACCCGCATCAACGCGCCATCAAGGCCGATTTGGCCCGGCTGAAGGGCGTGGCCCCGAACCAGATTTTCCTCGGCAACGGCTCCGACGAGGCCATCGACCTGCTCGTGCGTCTCACCTGCACGCCGGGCCAGGACAGCATTGTCATCTGCCCGCCCACCTACGGCATGTACGAGGTAGCCGCCAACCTCAACGACGTGCGCGTGGAGCGCCTGCCGCTCACGCCCGATTTCCAGCTGCCCACCGACGCGGCCGAAAAACTGGCTGCATCGTCGGCCAAGCTGGCGTTCCTCTGCTCGCCCAACAATCCCACCGGCAATTTGCTGGCGCAGGAGGCCGTGGAAACCATTCTACGCACCTTCAAAGGACTGGTAATCGTCGATGAAGCCTACGCCGATTTCGTCGATGCGCCCAGCTGGACCACGCGCCTGGCCGAATTCCCGCGCCTGGTGGTCCTGCAAACCTTCTCCAAAGCCTGGGGCCTGGCCGGCCTGCGCCTGGGCGTAGCCTACGCCGCCCCGGCGCTCATCGCCTACCTCGACAAAATCAAGCCGCCTTACAACATTTCGGCCGCCACCCAGCAGCACGCCCTGGCCGCCCTGGCCGCCGCGCCGCGGCTATCCGAAATGCGGGCCGAACTGCTGGCAAGCCGCGCCTGGCTGGCCGAGCGGTTGCCCCAGCTGCCCGGCGTGGCCTACGTCTATCCTTCCGACGCGAATTTTCTGCTTGTGCGCTTCAACACCGATGCCACCGCCGTGTACGACCAGCTGCGTACCCGTGGTATCGTGGTTCGCAACCGCACCACCCAGCCAGGTTGCGCCGGTTGCCTGCGCCTCACGGTAGGCACGGGGGCTGAAAACCACCAGCTGCTTCAGGCCCTCGCCGAAATTGGTGCGGCAGTAGGAGTGGAGCGGTCCGTTACCAAGGCAGCTGCCCACTGATTGCAGGCCAGCCCCCCAGTCTTCATTGCTCATCGTTTATTTTAACTGATTTGAAAAAGGCCCTGTTCATCGACCGCGACGGCACCATCCTCGTGGAACCCCAGCCCAGCCAGCAAATCGACGGCCTCACGCCCGACAAGTTCCAGTTTCTGCCGGGAGCCATCAGTGCCCTGGCCCGCATTGCCCGCGATTTGCCCGAATACGAGCTGGTGCTCGTCACCAACCAGGACGGCCTGGGCACCGTCAGCTTTCCGGAAGACACCTTTTGGCCCGCCCATCAGCTCATGCGCGACATTTTGGCCAATGAAGGCGTGCATTTCGCCGCCGAGCACGTCGACCGCAGCTTTCCGCACCAAAACCTGGCCACCCGCAAGCCTGGCACCGGCCTGCTGGGTCAATACCTCGCACCTGCTCACGAATACGACCTGGCCAATTCCTACGTCATCGGCGACCGCCTCACCGATGTGGAGCTGGCCACCAACCTCGGCAGCCAGGCCATTCTGATAGGAGCGGAGCCTGACCACCGCGCCGCCCTCACCACCACCAGTTGGGAAGCCATTTACCAATTCCTGCGCTACCCCGCCCGCGTGGCCGTCATCGAGCGGAATACCAACGAAACCCAGATTGCCATTCGTCTCAACCTCGACGGCTCGGGCCAGTGCGACATCCATACCGGCCTGGGTTTTTTCGACCATATGTTGGAGCAGCTCGGCCGCCACAGCGGAGTTGATTTATTCATAAGTGTAAAAGGCGATTTACACATTGATGAACACCACACCGTTGAAGACACGGCTTTGGCGCTGGGCACTGCTTTCTCCCAAGCCCTTGGCGACAAGCGTGGGCTAGCTCGCTACGGCTTTCTGCTGCCCATGGATGAGGCGCTGGCCCAGGCCGCCATCGATTTTTCGGGCCGCCCCTGGCTGGTCTGGAACGCCGATTTCAAGCGCGAGCGGGTAGGGGACCTGCCCACCGAGCTGTTCTTCCACTTCTTCAAGTCATTTACCGACAATGCCCGCGCTACGCTGAACATCTCCTGCACCGGCGATAATGAGCACCATAAAATTGAAGCCATTTTCAAAGCCGTTGCCAAGGCCATTAAAATGGCCTTGCAGCGGGATGAGTCGGCTGCGATTCCCAGCACCAAAGGTGTTTTGTAGGGCTTACTTTCATTTGTACAAATGTGTATTTGGTCAAATAAAATCGTTTCTGGTTGTTCAAATGAATCAATAATAACTTAGCCCATGGAGATTGCAGTCGTAGATTATAAGGGGGGTAATGTGCAGTCAGTGCTGTTTGCACTGGAGCGCCTTGGGGCCAGTGCCATCCTCACGGCCGACCCCGAAGCCCTGCGCCGGGCCGATAAAGTGCTGTTTCCGGGCGAAGGTGAAGCGTCGTCGGCCATGGAGGCCCTGCGTGCCGCCGGCCTCGACAAAGTGTTGCCCACGCTCACCCAACCCTTTCTGGGCATTTGCTTGGGCATGCAGCTGCTGGGCCAGCACAGCGAAGAGAACGATACGTCCATGTTGGGCCTGCTGCCTTTCACCGTGCAACGCTTTGCTCCCGACCCTTTGCATAAAGTGCCCCACATGGGCTGGAATAACCTCCAGGCACTGCAAGGGCCGTTATTCGCCGGCCTTACGGAGGCCGACCACGTCTACTTCGTGCATAGCTATTATGCGCCGGTGGGAGCCTATACCACCGCTCAGGCCTCGCATCCGGCTGCATTTAGTGCGGCAGTACAGCACGGCAATTTCCACGGCGTGCAGTTTCATACCGAAAAAAGCGGGGCCGTGGGCACCCGCATTCTGGCCAATTTCCTGGCCCTTTAGTTAGTTGTTGAACCATGGAAATCATCCCCGCCATCGACCTAATCAACGGCCAATGCGTCCGCTTGAGCGTCGGTGATTTCAGCCGCCAGACTACCTACGATACCGACCCCGTAGCCGTGGCCCAGCGCTTTGCCGATGCCGGCATCCGCCGCCTGCATCTGGTCGACCTCGACGGAGCCCGCGCCGGCAAACCGGTCAACCTGGCCGTGCTCGAAGCCATTGCCCATAAAACCAACCTGGACATTGATGCCGGTGGGGGCATCCAAACCGCTGAAGCCCTGGCCCAGGTGCTCAACGCCGGGGCCGCGCACGCCACGGCCGGTAGCCTGGCCGTGCGCGAACCCGAAACCGTGCAAGCCTGGCTTACCCAACACGGTGCCGATACCATCTTTCTGGGGGCCGATTTCAAAGGTGAGTACATCCTGATAAATGCCTGGGCCGACCAAAGCCCCTGGATCCTGACCGCCTTCATCGAGGCCTACCTGGCCGCCGGAGCCAGCACGTTCATCTGCACCGATGTTAGCAAGGACGGCCTTCTACAAGGCCCCGCCCAGGCCACCTACCGCCGCTTGGTCACGGAATATCCTACGGCCCGTTTCATCGCCAGCGGCGGCGTAACCACCGTCGCCGACCTCGAAGCCCTGGCCGAAGCTGGCCTGCACGGGGCCATCATCGGCAAAGCTATCTACGAAGGCACCATTGCCCTGGCCGACTTAAAACCGTTCTTAAGTAGGTAGCCAGTATTAAGTACTGTTGTTACGCACCATCTTGACTGATTGCTTGGAAAAGGCCTTTGCTGAAGCAGCTGCAGTCTCTTGCTGAAGCGGAGGCGCAATCAGTGCGTAACAGCAGTTAAGTAGTCAGTAGTCGGACATCAACCTGCTGTCAATCAAGATTTAACTTTGGGTCTGACTACCGAATACTTATGTTCGACTACCTATAAAAAGGAATCAGTAAATAAGCAGGTAGAGTACCTAAGATAAACTTGTACCCGTGCCGTCCACAAAATCCGTGAAATCCGTTTAAATCCGAAAAATCCGTGGTCAAGAAAAGACTCATTCCCTGCCTCGACGTGCGCGACGGCCGTACCGTGAAAGGCATTCAGTTCGAGGGCTTGCGCGATGCCGGCGACCCGGTGGCCCTGGCCGCCCGCTACGCCCGCGAGGGTGCCGACGAGTTAGTATTCCTCGACATCACGGCCACCAACCAGCGCCGCCAGCCCCTCACCGAGCTGGTACGCAATGTGGCGCGGGTGCTCGATATTCCCTTCACGGTGGGTGGTGGCATTGGTTCGGTGGCCGATGTGGAGGCTCTTTTGCTGAGCGGTGCCGATAAAGTCTCCATTAACTCGGCCGCGCTGGCTCGCCCCGAATTCATCACCGACCTGGCCCGGCGTTTTGGTTCCCAGTGCATAGTGGTGGCCGTCGATGCCCGTCTGGTCGACAGCCAGTGGCAGGTGATGACCCGGGCCGGCACCATACCCACGGGCCGCGAAGCCGTGGCCTGGTGCCGCGAAGCCGCCGAGCTAGGGGCTGGCGAGCTGCTGCTAACCTCCATGAGCCACGACGGCACCAAATCCGGCTTCGCCCTCGACCTAACCCGCGCTGTGAGTGCGGCCGTTCCCGTTCCGGTTATTGCCTCCGGTGGGGCTGGCCAGCCGTCTGATTTTACGGCTGTTTTCCAGGCCGGTGGGGCCGATGCGGCCTTGGCTGCCAGCATCTTCCATTTCAACGAAACGGCGATTCCCGCCCTCAAGCAGTATTTGTACGCCGCTGGTATTCCCGTCCGGTTATAATTCTACCTGAACGGCTTTTTTTCTTTTATTAACGCTGCAACCTCTCCACTTATTGGCGAGCGTGTTACGTAGTACTTGCTTTAACTTTTGTTATGACCTCTGAATTCCCTTCCTCCACTGCGCTCCAATTCGACGTTGCTACGGGCTTGGCCCCGGCCATTGTGCAGGATGCCGATACCGGCCAGGTGCTCATGCTAGGGTATGTCAATGAAGAAGCCTGGGCGAAAACCCAGCACGAGGGGCGGGTCACGTTCTTTTCGCGCTCCAAAAACCGGCTTTGGACCAAGGGCGAGAGCAGCGGCAATTTCCTCACCGTAGTTAGCCTGCACGTTGATTGTGATGCGGACACGGTTCTCATCCGAGCCATACCGGTTGGTCCCATCTGCCACCGTGGAACCGTGAGTTGTTTTGAACAGCCTGAGCAAATGCAGGCCCCGGCCGCTCCCATTGGTTTTCTGGCTGCGTTGGAACGCCTGATTGTGGAGCGTCAGCAGTTTCCCGAGCGTGCGCCCACTTCCTACACGGTATCTCTTTTTAACAAGGGCATGGCAAAAATCGCCCAGAAAGTAGGCGAAGAGGCCGTTGAAACAGTTATTGATGCGGTGGCGGGCAGCCGCGCTACGCTGCCCGGTGAAGTAGCCGACTTGCTCTATCATCTGCTGGTGTTGCTTGTTGCATCGGGAGTGCCTATGGCCGAAGTCATCGAAGTTTTACAGGAGCGCCACCGGTTGCCTAATACCCGTCACCTGACCGAAGGTTAAGAATTTGACCAGATGAGCAAATAAAAAGTCCCGTTGCTATCGCATCGAGTGATAGCAACGGGACTTTTCTTGGGCGAAGACCAGAACGTGATTCAGGTTCTTAACTGTCTTCTAATCTTCTCAAGCAGTGCAATTGCCAGGCTTATGTCTTCCTCTTCGCTTATAGATAGGTTAGTGTTAATACCAGGTCCGTTAATTTGAATTTGATAGTCGGCAGTGCCATCGTGGGTTATTTTTGCTGGAACTTGTTTCGACACGACGCTGACAGGTTGCGGAGCGGTGGGTTGCATCATTGCGGTTGGCTCTGTCGTTGGTGTTGTGGGTTGTATTATTGGTTGCTTTTCTTCCGTTATGTCATTATTTGACAGGCCAAATAAGCTTGCAATGGCATCAGGGCCGGTGGGTCGGGTCGCATTGGTTGCTGCTGGTCGGGGAGTGGTAGGTGTTACGTGTGTATGAAAAAACTGTTCTTTCATTTTTTCAGGTGACTGTTTAATTCTTGCGGGTTGTGACCGGTCGGTACTGTATTGCGTTTCTTCTGAGGGTGTAGTTTCTTCGTTACGAAATGTGTTTGCAGTAGGCGATGGGTTCGCCAGTTCTTGGCGAGGAGACTTTTGTGCGGTCAATGCGTCGATATCGGCAATAATGTTGTGCTCATTGAGTAGTCCTACCATTTTACAGCCTTCCACAAATGCTTTTGCTACTCCTTGAGCATTGATTTCCTCAACGCTAAATTCTCGGATTAGCATTACGTCAAGCATTTGTATCGGTAGTTCACGGGAACGAAACTTTCGGCAAATTTGGGTGAATAGCGGTGGGGTTAGGAAGGCCTCTCTATGGAATAGTATTTCCTCTTGTTTATCATAGGCATGCTTGATGCGTTTAAAAAGTGTCGTGGTTGTAAGCAAGTCCCTTTTGCTGGTCAATAGTCCAAACTTAACCGCTGATCCGATAATGGCTTTGAAAGAGCCGCTTACTTTGCGGTTTAGCTTCCGCGCAGCAGTGTCAATTGCGCATTTTCCTCCCGTATCGTCAGTGACCTCAGCTAGTTCCCATGCTCCGGCATATGTTGTTCTTGGGTAGTCTATCAGTTTTGGCATGTTCTTAGTATATGTTTGTAGTGCAAGTATAAGGTATGGGAGAAGGGCCAGCATCATTCCATCAGTTATAAGTAATAAAAAGTATCTAGATATCATAAATTTAATACTTTTTATTACTTATAAATGCTATTATCTAGGTTATGTTATGCTCTTGTTTACACTACTTAAGCGTTTTTATTTGTAAATAACTTTATTCATTTGATATATATTTAGAGAATATCACGAAAAAAGAAACTTAAGTTGCTCAAGAATCTTAAATTCTAAGTTTCATTCATGAGTGTTAAAAGCAAATTAAGTTCCTGACCTGAATTAATCATATATTGGTTAAGTCGCAACAATGTGATTGCTAAAAAGAAAGTTAATAACTGTCAGCCAAAAGCTAATGACTCACTACTTATATAATATACAGGGCAACCGCACCAAATCAGGCCCATGTGCCCCCAGTGCTTGGAAACGACCTGGAGGTGTTCAAAAAATCGAAAAGCGGCTGTTACTAAAATGCCTCCAGAGGCTGGAAACACAGTTTAATATTTTGGTGCGGTTGCCCTGTATAATATATTAGGGTTATAGACTACTCCTATTTAGGTATTATTTAGTATATAATTTATTTTATTTTAATACTGTTTAATATCATTCGCGTTAATGGCTTGTTAAGCCCCAATAAGCCAGATGCAGCCAAAAAACGTAGCGAATGATATTTACTGCCAACAGGCCGCCCCATTAAGACTGCTCATACAAAAAACACGCAACTCATTTGCCAGAAGACATAACAACGCTAAAATTTAAAATCTGCTCAAGTTAGTTATTTTCAAAAAAACCTTCTGTTAACCCAATCAGATACTTTTAGAACTTACGCAAAAGCTAGTGTTGGCTGTCTTAGTTCATGTCGCATATACGCATCCAAAAACCCTTGTTTGAACTGATAAACCGTTTTTTTGATCTGGTAAGCGGCTTGTTTAAGCCGGGTCCAGGCACGCACGGCCAGGGAAATGTGATTGCGCTGGTCGGTTTCCGGGTTGACGTACACGCACACCACCACACCGATACCGGCAATCACGCCGTGGGCGTTGCCGCTGTACTGGCGGCGCACCAGTTCGATGCGGCGGCTGTGGTGTTTGTCGAGCACGGTGTCGTCGAACAAGACG
>JAYULN010000446.1:0-4021 GCA_043763525.1 Hymenobacter sp. | reverse complement strand
GGGACTGCCGCGTGCGCCACCAGGACGGCAGCTGGCGCTGGCTGCGCATTCGGGTGCGGGCCGGGGCCTACGGCCCCGATGGGCAGCCCCGCGAGCTGATTGGGAGCGCCGAGGACGTGACCAGCCACCGGGCCGCCATGGAAGAGCTGCGCCAAAACCGCTACCTGCTGCGGCAGGTGCTGGAGCTGGTACCCAGCCTCATCTACATTTATGACCTGTCGCGGAAGCGCGTCGTGTATGCCAACCAGCGCATTGAAGCGGTGCTAGGGTACACCAGCACCGAAGTGGCCGCCTTTCCCCGGGGCCAGCTGCTGGCCCGCCTCGTGCCGCCCGATGCGGTAGCCCCGTTGCAGCTGCGGCTGGCCGAGCTGGCCGGGCTATCCGATGGCGAAGTGCTGACCCTGGAATTTGCCATACACCACCGCGACGGCTCGTTGCGCTGGCTGCGCAGCACCCACACGCCCTTCACGCGCAACGCCGCCGGCCACGTGGTGCGCGTGATTGGCGTGGCCGAAGACATTACGGAGCGCCGCCGGGCCAAGGAGCGCAGCCGGGTTGATACGGCCCGCCTGGGCGAACAGCACCACCTGCTACAAAACGTCATCAACGCGCTGCCGCACCCGGTGTACCTCAAAGACGGCCAGGGGCACTACCTACTGGCCAACCGGGCCATGGCCGCCCTGTTCGGCCTCGCGCCCCAGGAACTGATGCGCCACGGCGTGGGCTCGCTTGCTCCCA
Organism: Hymenobacter sp.; assembly: GCA_043763525.1. Classification (GTDB taxonomy): domain Bacteria; phylum Bacteroidota; class Bacteroidia; order Cytophagales; family Hymenobacteraceae; genus Hymenobacter. Next base: position 3,283 of record JAYULN010000446.1, on the reverse strand, counting down.
CCAACGACCTGGCCCGCTCTCTGGCCCAGGACCAGCAGGTGCTGGGCACCGGCCAGGAGCTCACCCTCGAAGAATCCTTTGCCTCGCCCGACGGCACGGTGGCGTGGTTCAGCAGCGTGAAACAGCTTTTTGTGGGGGCCAATAGCATTCCGCTGGTATTGGGGGTCGATAGCAACATCACCGAGCTGAAGCGGACCCAGCAGGCGTTGGAAACAGCCATTGCCGCCGCCCAGGTCGATGCCCAGGCCAAGCAGGATTTCCTGGCCAATATGAGCCACGAAATCCGGACCCCGCTGCACGGCATTCTGGGCCTGACGGGCGTGCTGGCCAAAACCACCCTCAGCCGCAGCCAGCACGACTACCTGCACCTGCTGGGCGAATCGGCCGACCACCTGCTGGCCGTGCTGAACGACGTGCTGACCACCGCCCGCCTGGGAGCCGGCAAGCTGCGGCCCGAAAGCACTGTTTTCGACCCCGCCGACCTGTTGGCGGGCTGCGCGGCCCTGCTGCGGCCCCGCGCCCGCGAAAAAGGCCTGCGCATGCGCGTCGAGAAGCCCATGGCGCTGCCTGCCGTGCTTGGCGACCCGCACCGGCTGCGGCAGGTGCTGCTCAACTTGCTCAGCAACGCCATCAAGTTCACCCAAACCGGGAGCGTGCTGCTGCGCTGCCGGCTGGTGTCCGGCCCGCTGCCCCACACCGAGCCGGCGGGTACGGTGTGGCTCCAGTTTACGGTGAGCGACACGGGCGTGGGCATGAGCCCCGAAATCCTGGACAAAGTATTTGAGCCGTTTGCGCAGGCGGCCGCCAGCACCGACCGCGAGTACGGCGGCTCGGGGCTCGGCCTGAGCATTTCTGAAGGGTTGGTGGGGCTGCTGGGCGGCGTGCTGCGCGTGTGCAGCGAGGTGGACCAGGGCAGCATTTTTGCCTTCACGCTGGCCTTTCAGCCCCAGCCCGAGCCGGCCATCCCGCACCCCGAAGTGCTGGCCAGCGCCCCAACTGCGCCCGAGTCGGGCCGTATCTTGCTGGTGGAGGACAATATAGTGAACAGCCTGCTGGCCGAAACCGTGCTGCGCAACTGGGGCTGGCAGGTAACCACGGCCGCCAGTGGCCCCGCCGCCATTCAGCTGTTCGAGCACCGCCCGTTCGACCTCGTGCTCATGGATATTCAGATGCCCGGCATGGACGGCGAAACTGCCGCCCACGCCCTGCGCCAGCACCCCGACCCCGTGCGGGCGGCCACGCCCATCATCGCCCTCACGGCCCGGGCCCAGGCCGGCGAGGCCGAGCGCCTGCAAGCCACCGGCTTTGCCGGCTACCTGGCCAAGCCCTACCGCGAAGAACAGCTCCTCAACATCATTCAAACGGTGCTGGCCCACCATACCCACGCCGCCGAACCCATGTCGTCCTATACCCCTACGCTTCCCATGCCCATTGCAACCCCCCTCTACGATTTGAGCAACGTGCGCCAGCTGGTGCGCCAGGATGAAATTGTTGTTCGCCGCTTGGCCTGGGCTTTCATCGAAACCACGCCCGCCATTCTCACCGCCCTCGACGAAGCCCTGACCGTGGCCGACTGGGAAGCCGTGGGCGATGCCGCGCATCACCTCAAAAGTTCGCTCGACGGCCTGGCCGTGGAGAGTCTGCGCCACGTCATCCGCGAAGTAGAGGCCTACGGCGACACCCCGCCCGAGCCGGCCCACGCAGCCCGGCAAGTGGCCCAGGTGCGCGCCACCACCGAGCAGGTGATGGCCGACCTGCGGCGTGAATTTCCGGAACAGCAGTAGTTTTGGCGCTATGGCTGCTGCCGCTCCCTCCATTGCCCAACCCACGCACACCGACACGCTCGTAATTGGGGCGGGCCAGGCGGGGCTGGCGGCCGCGTACTATTTGCAGCAGCACCGGGTCGATTTTCGGGTATTGGACGCGGCTCCGTCGGCGGGGTTTGCCTGGGCGGCCCGCTACGATTCGTTGCGGCTGTTCTCGCCGGCCTGGGCCAGCGGGCTGCCCGGCCGCCCCTGGCCCGGCAACCCGCTGCGCTACCCCACCCGCGCCGAAACCGCCGCCTACCTGCGCGACTACGCGGCCCATTTCAACCTGCCCCTCGAACCTAACCAGCGGGTAACCCACCTGGCCGCCGCGCCGGGCGGCTACCTGGCCCACACCGCCGCCGGCCACGCCTACCTGGCCCGCCGCGTCATCATCGCCACGGGGCCCTACACCACGCCCCAGGTGCCGGCCTGGGCCGCGCAGCTGCCCGCCGCCGTGGCCCAGCTGCACAGCCGCGACTACCAGCGCCCCGCTCAGCTGCCCGGCACCGGCCCGGTGGCCGTGGTGGGCAGCGGCAACTCGGCCCTGCAAATAGCGGCCGACGTGGCCGCCACGGGCCGCCCCGTGTTCGTGGCCTTCGATGAAAAAACGCCGGCCATGCCCAACAACCAGTTCATGTGGGCTTTTCTGGCGCTCACGGGCTTGTTGCGCGTTCCGGGGCACACGTGGCTGGGCCGCTTCATGCGCAGCCGCCCCGAGCCCGTGGTGAGCGGCGACCTGGCCCGGCTGCGCCGCTTCGCCAATGTGCAGTTTATTGGGCGGGCCGAGGCGGCGCTGCCCACCGGGGCCATGCGGGGCCGCCGGGCCACCTCGCCTCCGCTCGCAGCCGTGGTGTGGGCCACCGGCTACCGCCCCGATTTCGGTTGGGTAGACCTGCCCATTTTGGCCCCCGATGGCCGCCCCCGGCACCATCGGGGCCTCACCGATGCGCCCGGTGTGGCCTTTCTGGGGCTCGACTGGCTCGATAGCCGCCGCTCGTCGCTGCTGAACGGCGCAGGCCCCGATGCCCGGCGTGTAGTAGCCGCCCTGCTACAGCAGTTTCCAGGGTAGCGTACGTGCCCCGGTCCGACGGCGGAGCCGTTCGACCGGTTGTGTGGCGGGAACGATGGCGGCACGACTGGCGTAGGCGGTGCAAACGACAACCGGTCGGACGGCGGAGCCGTCGGACCGGGGCACGTACATCAATCTGGAAACTGCCCTAGGTGAGTAGTTAGAACTGAGTAGCAAGTAGTAAGATTTTAAATAATTGATAACCAGATTTTTTCAATAATCTTACGGCTCATTACTTCTGACTCAGTACTTAAAAAAAAGCCCTAATGTTGTTGAAACCTGCTCGCTGATTTCCGGGTTGAATGAACTAAGTAGTCGAACATAAGTATTCGGTAGTCAGACCCAATGTTAAATCTTGATTGACAGCACTTTCATGTCCGACTACTGACTACTTAATACTGGCTAC
>JAYULN010000445.1:0-1596 GCA_043763525.1 Hymenobacter sp. | reverse complement strand
AGCCCCGTCGCCGTAGGTCATCACCGACCCGTTCCAGTACGCATTCTCATAGCTGCGGCCATAATGCACGTAGCTTTTGATTTTGGCTCCCGCGTTGTCGTAGCTATTGCGACCATGCACGTTCTTCCAGTAATCGTAGGTGCATTGGGCTCCCACCTGGGCATCGCCGGCCACGTTGTCGAAGTTGGCGTTGTTGTACTCAGCAGCCGTCCAGTTGTTGTCGGCATCCACAAAATCGGCGGCCCGGCTGTACTGGGTGCCCTTCTTCATGTTATAGGTTTCGATGCCCAGGCCACGAGTAGTTTCGCGCAGGTAGTAGCCGCCGGTGGTGGTGCCGTCGGCAAAGGAGCGAGTGCCGCTGTAGGCCGTGGCAAACGTGCCGGTAGCTTCGGTGTGCTTGATGATGTTGTCCTGCATCACTACTTCCCCCGTGTTGGCATTCACGTAGATGAAGGCCCGACTCACCGGCTCCTGGGCGTAGACGTTGAATTTCCAGGCCAGCACGGGCTGGTTTTTGGCGGCGTTTTTTTGCGTCAGTTCGTTGCGCACAATCACCAGTTCGCCCTGCGGGTGGTAGCTGGCGGCCGAGTTGCCGGTTTCCTGCTTTAGGAAGGTTTCCTCACTCAGGTCCTGCCACATGTATTTTTGGGCTCCTACGTGCGCCAGAGCCCGGCTCAGAGCCGCCGACGCGCTGAGCGAAGGCGTGGTATTCAGGTCAATGATTTTTTCAAAATCCCCGCTGATGCTTTCCACCGTGCCGCCCTTGGCATGCACCGAGTACTCGGCGTGCTCTACCCGGATGCCCCGGTAGTACTGCGCGAATTTTTCGTGCGTAAAGCCGAGCTGGTCGGCTTCAACGCGAGCGGGGCGCAACTGGTCGGCATCGGTGAGAGCCAACTGCTGGCGCAGTACCTGGCTGGCTTCTACGCCCCGGTAGGCAGCTTTGCCCTCCGCATTGAATTGCACCAGCACGGGCTGGTTATCATCGCCCAATACTTTGGTTTGAATGCGGCGGGCATCCTGCGCCTGAGCCGTGGTTGCGGCCAGCGAAGCCAGCAGAAGCACCACGGCAGTCGAGTATTTGTTAACCATGCTTTTATGAAGGAGTTAAGTGGTAAAAAAAGACTAAAAATCAGCACCAGCAATTACACAGGTGCTTTGCCTATGCAAAATAGGCATTTTTTCAATGTTATCAATATTTAAAGCAAAATTTATTAACAAAACCTCTTATATAATATAAATATGGCATAATATACGCCCGCTCGAACCTGCTATACCATTGAAATAAGCCGAGTTGCCTTTCCCTCTCAAACCACATAAAAAAAAGGCCCGTCAGCAACGCTGACGGGCCTTTTCATCGCAGGCAGGAAAGACTACTCTTTCACGAAGCGCTGGTGGTAAACCTTCTGACCGTCGCCCACGGTCAGCGTGTACATGCCCTTGGCCAGGCTGCTGATATTGAGCACGCCGTTGCTGAAGGTCACGCCCTCGACCCGGGCCCCGCGCAGGTCGCTCACCACCACGCTGGTGATGGGTGCGTTCTCCGTCAGCGACAGGTTGAGCACTTCCGTGGCCGGGTTGGGGTACATCGACAGC
>JAYULN010000444.1:0-1607 GCA_043763525.1 Hymenobacter sp. | reverse complement strand
TCTTCTCGCCGCTGGCGGTCAGCACGGGTACCAGTTGGGTCGAGTACACGTCGTACGGAATCGCACTATTGGGCATCAGCTCCAGGCATTTATTGGCCACTTCCCGGGCTTTGGTTACGTTGCCGGCGGCCAGATAGGCGGTGGCCAGGCGGGCGAACTTATCGCGGTAGTTCGTTGGGAAGCGCAGGTTGTTCTCGTCGTAAAAAATCTTCGGGTTTTGCAGGCCCCGGTAGCTGAACTCCTTGAACAAGCGTTGGTAAGTCAGGTCTTTTTCCACGTAGCCATCGTCGCCGCTGCGGGCATCGTAGTTGGGGTCCTTCAGGGGCAGCAGGCGGTAGGCCATGCCTTCGAGCTGGAAGTAGGGCTGCAGGTTCATGTAGTCGCTCGGGGCCACGGTGCTGCTGAAGTAGATGGGCCGCTGCCAGTTGTTGGTGGCAATCATGTCCAGTATCACCAGGTTTTTCTTTTCGATGGCGCGTTTGCCCATGCTCCACTCCATCTTGCTCACCAGCTGCTTCTCGCGGCCTTTGGGGATGATGCCCAGCCGTTTCACGGCGGCCGTGTCGATGGGCAGGAAGAAGTTCGGGGTCGGGAACGACATCATGCCGGGGCCGCCCTCCTGGTACTGCACCTGCAGCAGCGGGTTGTTGTCCTTCACCAGCTGAATGTACTCTTTCAGGTTCACGCTGGGCACGGCCGGGTTGGCGGCGTAGGGCACCATGTCGTTGGTGCCCTGGGCGTAGGCCGCCTCGCCCATGCTGATGGGGAACGGCTCCGACTTGTAGGAGCGGCGCTTCATCTGGGCGATGTACCAGTCGGTGTTCAGGTAGCTGAGCACGGCCACGCGCACGTCGGTCCGAATGCCTTCTACCTCCTGGGCGTACCAGAGCGGGAAGGTGTCGTTGTCGCCGTTGGTGAACAGGATGGCGTTCGGGGCGCAGGAATTGAGCAGGTTTTTGGCCGAATCAACCGAGTTGTAGCGGTTGCTGCGGTCGTGGTCGTCCCAGCCCTGGGCCGCCATAATGCCCGGAATGAGCAGGCCCACCACCAGGGCCAGGCCGGCCCGCAGGCCATCGGCCTTCACCACTTTGCCGAATAGCTCGGCCAGCCCCAGCACCCCGAGCCCTATCCAGATGGAGAAAGCAAACGTGGCCCCCGTGAAGGTGTAGTCGCGCTCGCGCGGCTCGCGGGGCGGCTGGTTGAGGTAAATGACGATGGCCAGGCCGGTCATCAGAAACAGCAGGCCGGTTACCCAGGCATCCTTGCTGTCGCGCCGGCTCTGGAAAAACAGGCCAATCAGGCCCAGAATGAGCGGCAGGGCCAGAAAGTTGTTGTGCGCCGGGCTTTCGCCGATGCGTGGCGGCAACGATTTCGCGCTTGGGCTGAGCGGCGTAACCACGCTGGCCTGCTGCACGTCGGACTCGCGCCCCACGAAATTCCACATGAAGTAGCGCCAGAACATGTGGCCCATCTGGTAGCGCAGCAAAAAGCCCAGGTTCTGGCCCATGGTCGGCTTCACGCCGTCCTGAATATCCACCCACTTCTTGTAGTTGGCAATCTGGTCGGGCTCGTAGCTGTAGATGCGGGGCAGCAGCATCTTGTCCTCG
>JAYULN010000443.1:0-4047 GCA_043763525.1 Hymenobacter sp. | reverse complement strand
AATGTGGCGGGGGTTCAACCGCTCGCCCCGAAACCGGATTTCGCCCGAATCAGCCCCCGTAATCTGGGTGATGATGCGAATGAGCGAGGTTTTACCCGCGCCATTAGGCCCGAGCAAACCAAAAATGCTGCCCTCCGGAATGGCGAGGCTCACGCCGTCGAGGGCGACGTGGGCGCCATAGGCCTTGCGCACGTCGATGGCTTCAAGTATAGGTTTCACAGAAAGAAGGGTTGGTTGGTGGGCTAAATGTAGAAAAATAGGGCTGGGCAAATGTATAAAATGCCGCCGTTGCGGGCCAGATACCGGGAGCCAAGCAGCTACAAACAGCCCCCAAACGGTGAATAACGCGGATGAATGGGACTACGCGAGTTAGCGGGTAATGGTCGGTTCGGGCTCGGCCAACTCGGCCAGGCTGGCTTCGAGGCGGTCGAGGTGCTGGCCGTAGAGGTGTTGCAGGTAGCGGCGCGTGGTGGTGGCGACGGGCAAATACAACAGCACCGGCAGCACTATCACCAGGCCCACCACCAGCGCGATACCCGGCAGCGAGGTCAAATTCAGGCCGTGCTCGAATTGGGAAATGGCCATCAGCACGTTCACCACGCCGGTTACCGGCAGCATGGCCAGCGTGAGGCAATAGTAGAAGCGAATGAGCGAGCGCAGGCCGCTGGCCAGCCGCCGCAAGTGCGCTCGAAGGTCGCCGGAGGGGTCATCCATGCGGCGCAACAGGTGCAGCTTGCGGTACAGGTACCCAATGCACACCAGCCCAAGCACGACCAGCAACCAGCCGAACACCCGCAGCCAGAAAACCTGCGCCAGCCAAACCAGCGCTACTGACCCCAGCAACACGCCGAAATTAATGTACAGCTCCAGCCGGGCGCTACGCCGCAGCCGCTCCACGATGCCGTCGGACTGCCGGGCCAGCAGTTGGGTAAGCGCAGCCACATCGAGCTGGTCGGGCGTGTTGGCAGGCGGCTGCTGCCACTGGCGGCGGAGGTCATCGAGTTCCATCAGGCGGCGGGGACTAAAATTGAGCGAAGCTTTTCCTGCACGCGATGCATTTTCACGCGCACATTATTTTGGGTGATGCCGAGGATAGTGGCCATTTCATCATAGGGCCGGTCTTCGAGGTAAAGCAGCACAAAGGCCTTATCTACTTCCGACAGCCGGCCAATGGCGCGGTAGAGCTGGGCGCGGTCATCGGCATCAGGCCCGGTGTCGGGGGCTTGCGCCACGGCCAGGGCCTCGGCAGTGAGTTCCGTGGGCGCGGGCCGGCGGGTGCGCTGGCGCAGGTTGCTGATTGCCACGTTCAGCGCGATGCGGTACATCCAGGTGCTGAGCTTAGCCCCCGGCTGCGGCACGTAGCGCGGCCACGCCCGCCACAGCTGCAACACCATTTCCTGGAACAAGTCCTGCCGGTCATCGACATCCTGGCAATACAGCCGGGCCACGCGCCGTAGCAGCGGCTGGTACTCGTTCAGCGCAGCAATAAAGTCAGCAGATGGCGCGGTGGGCGGCATTTTGTAATTGGGTTTCGGGAAATGAATCGCCGCCAACGGCGCGGCATTACAACTGCCCGGCGTTTTTTCACCGCGGAGGACGCAGAAGCTTTCGCAGATGACGCTGAAGCACAAAAAAACCTGTCGAAGGTAATTCGGCAGGTTCTCAAAATTGGGGAGGCATCGCCGTTATCTTTGGCCCAAGCGCGTTTGGCATGTCCCCCAGCCGAACCGGGTTTTCTTGAAAAAGAAGAAACCCCGGACTGTTGGACCAGCCGGGGTTTCAGAAGTGTGGGGGTCTTAGAGGAACCCTTTACTTCTCTCGATTATGAGTAGGGACCGCGTGAAAAAACTACTGCAAATGGCTGGTAAAGCTGTTTTGTTGGGAGTGGCGAGCGGAGCTGGAAAGACCATTGGCCTGTTACTGCTCACGCAGCTGCTTCGGTAGTTATTGAGGAGTTGGGCCGAGCGCCCGGCTCCTCATTTTTTTATATGACAAATATACACGCTTTGCGGTGAGATAGTTGCCAGCATTTAAGCGTCATGTCGAGCGCAGCCGAGACATCTCGCGTGCAGCAGTAATTCAATTGTTGTAACGAAGCACGCGAGATGTCTCGGCTGTGCTCGACATGACGAGCAATTCAACCCCACACTACGCGAAGTACTCCTTCACTTTCTCAAAGAAGCCCTTCTCATTCTTGCCGGGGTGGGGCACGAAATTATCCGAGTCGCGGAGTTTCTCCAGCAGCTCGCGCTCCTGGCTGCTCACATTTTTGGGTGTCCACACGTTCAGGTGAATGAGCTGGTCGCCGCGGCCGTAGCCGTTCAGGTCCTTGATACCCTTGCCGCGCAGGCGCAGGATTTTGCCGGGCTGGGTGCCCGGGTCAACTTTAATTTTCACCTTGCCCTCGATGGTGGGCACTTCCAGGCTCGCGCCCAGGGCCGCATCCACGAACGAGATGTACTGCTCGAACATGATGTTATTGCCATCGCGCTTCAGGAATTCGTGCGGCTCCTCCTCAATCTGAATGAGCAAGTCGCCGGGCACTCCGCCGCGCTCGGGGAAGTTGCCCTTGCCGTTCATGCTCAGCTGCATGTCGTTGGCCACGCCGGCGGGGATGTTGATGGGAATCACCTCCTCGTGCAGCTGCCGGCCGTCGCCCTTGCATACGTCGCAGGTAGCCACGATGGTTTTACCCTCGCCGTTGCAGGTGGGGCAAGTGCTGCTGCTCACCATCTGGCCGAGCATGGTGTTCACCACGCGCTTGGTCTGGCCCTGGCCCTGGCAGGTGGGGCAGGTTTTGAGGTCGGTGCCGTTTTTGGCCCCGGTGCCGCTGCATGGCTGGCAAGCCACATAACGCTTCACCTTGATTTTCTTCTCCACGCCGTTGGCGATTTCCTCCAAATCGAGCTTCAGCTTGATGCGCAGGTTCGAGCCCTTGCGCTGCCGCCGCCCGCCGCCCTGCCGGCCCCCGAAGAAGCCCTCGAAGCCGCCGCCGCCGCCGCCGCCGCCGCCGAAAATATCGCCGAACTGCGAGAAGATGTCCTCCATGTTCTGGGGGCCGCCACCGTTGCCACCCATGCCCTGGTGGCCGTACCGGTCGTAGCGAGCCCGCTTGTCGGCGTTGCTCAGCACCTCGTAGGCCTCGGCAGCTTCCTTGAACTTGTCCTCGGCCGTCGGGTCGTCGGGGTTCTTATCGGGGTGGAATTTGATTGCCATCTTCCGATAAGCCGACTTGATAACGTCGCCCTCCGCGTTTTTAGCAATGCCTAGTATTTCGTAATAATCGCGCTTCGTGGCCATGTTTCGTATGTGTGAACGTCATGCAGAGCGCAGCGAAGCATCTTTACCGCGTAAGTAATCCAGATGATTCAACGAAGCGGGAAAAATGCTTCGCTGCGCTCTGCATGACGTTCTTCTTATTATTCCAAATCCTAAATTTACTGCCCAAGCACCACTTTCGCGTGGCGAATAACTTTATCACCTAAATAATAGCCCTGCTCCACCACATCCACGATTTTCCCTTTCAGGTCGTCGCTAGGCGCCGGAATCTGGGTAATGGCCTCATGCAACTCAGCATCGAAGTCGCCGCCCTTGGCTTCCATCGCAATCAAACCCTTTTGCTGCAAGGTTTTGTTCAGCTTACTGTGAATTATTTCGATGCTCTCACGCACGGCATCCGCATCGGTGGTAGCGGCGGTGGCGGTGCGGGCACGCTCGAAGTCATCGAGCACGGGCAGCAGGGCCACCATAAGCTCCTGGTTGGCGGTTTTGAACAGGTCGATACGCTCCTTGCTGGTGCGGCGCTTGTAGTTCTCAAACTCGGCGGCCAGCCGCAGGTACTTGTCTTTGATTTCGGCCAGCTCGGCATCGGTGCGGGTGCCCTCGGCATGCGGGGCGGCGGCGGCTGTGGCTTCGGTGGTTTCGCCGTCGGCATCGGCCATTTCGCCAGCTGCGTGGGCGGGGTCGGCGGTCAGGTTGTCGTCCTGGGGCAGGGTGTTCTCGTTAGCCATTGTCGGAAATATTCGTCGGAAGGGGTTTTTCACGGGG
>JAYULN010000442.1:0-4049 GCA_043763525.1 Hymenobacter sp. | reverse complement strand
GGGTCGTGGATGAAGTAAATTGAAATCAGGCCCAGGCCGCCGGCAATGAGGCACAGCATGTGCGTGACGCGGCCGCTGGTGGCGCGGGCAATGGCTGGCAGCAGCAGCGCGGCCAAGGCCGAAACGCCGTTATAAACCGCGAAGCAGATACCCACCCAGTCGGCCCCTTCGTTGCACCCCTTGGAGGTCGTATCGGTGGTGTGGTAAATGTGGCTGGTGATGGCCGGCGTGCTGTAAATCCACATCGAGAACAAGGCCAGCCACGAGAAAAACTGCACGATAGCCAATTGCCGCATGGTTTTGGGCATCTCAAAAATGCCCAGAAACGACTCGCGCACGCCATTCATGAAACCGGCGCTCCGCACTTTTTCGGCCTCAAACTCGGCCAGGTTTTCGGGCGGGTACTCGTTGGTCCGCAACACGGTCCAGAGCACGGCCCGGAAAAACACGACCCCGCCAATGGTGAACGAGTAGCGCACCGAGGGCGGAATGTGTTCCGCGGCAGCGGTATTCGCCACGTGAAACCAGTTGGTCAGCATCCAGGGCAGCGACGATGCCACCACGGCCCCCACGCCGATGAAGAAGGTTTGGGCCGCGAAACCAGTGGGTGCGCGGCTCCGAGGGCAGCAAGTCGCCGACCAGCGTCCGGAACGGCTCCATGGAAATATTGATGCGGGAATCCATTATCCAGAGCATGCCCACGGCCATCCACAGCGCCGGTCACGTTGGGCATGACCAGCAGGGCCAGGGAAGCCAGAATGGCCCCCACCAGGAAAAACGGGCGGCGGCGGCCCCGGCGCGGGCTCCAGGCACGGTCGGATAAGTAGCCGATGATGGGCTGCACGAGCAGGCCGGTGAGGGGCGCGGCCAGCCTAGTAAGTAGTCGAACATAAGTATTCGGTAGTCAGACCCAATGTTAAATCTTGATTGACAGCAGGTTGATGTCCGATTACTGACTGCTTAATACTGGCTACCTACTTAGAGGGCGATTTCGGTGCCGCCGAGGGTTTCAAAAATCCGGCTCACGTTCGCGTTTTGCAGCGCGAAGCCGAACGGAATACTCAAAAAACCAAAGCTCATGTTCTAGATTTGCCAGAAGCTGAGACGGGGTTTTTCGCGGGTGGGAATGGCGGACGCTACGCGGATGGACATCGTACGGCGGGAGTAGGCACGAAGGAAGGCTGCAAAGCACCCGAAATAATCGGTGCTTCGCAGCCTCTAAATTTAATGAGTAGCCTGCGTACTACGGCAAGGTTAACGGGGCTTTATCTCAAAAATATAGGCCGAAAGTGGGGCCAGCGTCAGGTTGAGGGCGTTGCGCGGCTCCTCGGGTTCGAGGAGGTTGGTGTAGGTGTAGAATTTTTTGGTGTTCAGGCCCATCGTCGTCATCGCCTCGACGGGAATGGTGAGGACGGGACGGTAGGTTTTGTCGGCCGAGAAGTTGACCACCACCAGCACCTGCTGCTTGTCGGTGTAGCGCAGGTAGGTGTAGAGGTGGCGCTGGTTGTACTCTTTGCCCAGGTTGTTGGCATCCTGCAGCTCGTAGAAACGGCCCCGGCGGATGGCATCGCTGGTGCTGGCCAGGGTCAGCAGGCGGCTGTAGAAATCGCGCAGGCTTTTCTGCTCAGGGTTGAGCTTGGCCCCGTCGAACTTGCCCTGGTTCAGCCACTTCTGGTGCTCGGGCACGCCCCAGTAATCGAAAATGGTGGTGCGGCCGTCTTCGCCGCTGAAGCCTTCGGAACCGTGGGCGGGCTCGCCCACTTCCTGGCCCGAATACAGCATAATGGGGCCGCTGGCGAGCGTGGCGGTCACGGTCATGGCCGGAATGGCGCGGCGCGGGTCGGTAGCGAAGTCCTTGGAGGCGATGCGCTGCTCGTCGTGGTTTTCCAAAAAGCGGAGCATGCGCGACGAGAAGCCGTTGCTTTCTTCCTTCCAGACGCGGGTAATTTCCTCGGTGTTGCCTTCCTGGCGCATCAGCCGGCGCAGGCCGTCGTAGAGGCCCACTTTGTCGTAGAGGTAGTCGAATTTGCCTTTGTCGAGGTAAGTTTTATACTCCTTCGGGTTGTAGGCTTCGCCGATGAAAACGATGTCGGGCTTCACCTTTTTCACCTCCGGAATAACGTAGGCCCAGAACTCGACGGGCACCATTTCGGCCACGTCGCAGCGGAAACCGTCCACGTTTTTGCCGGCCCAGTACACCAGAATGTCGCGCATCTTTTTCCAGGTGTCGGGCACGGCTTCAAAGTGCGCGGTGCGGCCGTTCTGGTAGTCCACGCCGTAGTTCAGCTTCACGGTTTCAAACCAGTCATCAACCTTGGGCGCTTCCGAAAAAACGTCGTTGCCGGTGGCTTTGGCGGGCACCTCGAAAAACTTGCCGTCCTCGCGCGGGCCTTTGAGCGCGCCCAGCGGGTTGTAGCCGGCGGGCACCACAAAGCTTTTGCCGGGCAGGTAGTAGAAGTTGTTGTTGGGCGCGAAGGCCTTGGTTTTGTTGTCGGTCGCGCCCAGGTCAATCACGCCCAGGGGTTTGGCATCCGACTTATAGGAGCGGGCCACGTGGTTCGGGATGAAGTCCATGAGGACTTTCAGGCCGTGGTCGTGGGTGCGCTTGATGAGCGCCTCGTACTCGGGCATGCGGTTTTTCACCACCACGGCCAGGTCGGGGGCTACGTCGTAATAGTCCTTGATGGCGTAGGGCGAGCCGGCGCGGCCCTTCACCACGTCGGCATCGTCGGGCGGAATACCGGCGGCGGTGTAGTCCGTCATGGTGGCGTGCTCAATCACGCCGGTGTACCACACGTGGCTCACGCCCAGCTTCTTAATTTCGTCGAGGGCTTTGTCGGTAATGTCGTTGAATTTGCCGCATCCGTTTTCGGCAATCGTGCCGTAGGGCTTGTTCAGGGCCACCTTGTTGCCAAACAGGCGCGTCATCAGCTGGTATATTACCAGCTTGTGGTCCTGGGGCACCTCGGCGGTGGTATTGGGGTCGTTGGCAAGGGTGCGATTAGAATGCACGGGCGGGTAAGGCAATGAGAACGCAGCGATGGAAAGGAGGCCGCCGGCCAGCAACAGTTTTTTCATCATGCGGCAAGATAATAGGTCAGTGAACAGTTATCAGTGAACAGTTGGTAATAAGCCGCTAATTGTTAACGGCTCACTGATAACTGTTCATTGAAAAATTACCATTCCTGGGTGAGCGGGTGCAGCATCAGCTCGTCTATCACCACGTGGGGCGGGGCTTCGAGCACGTAGCGCACGGCCTGGGCACTGTCGGCGGGGCGGAGGTGGGTTTTCTCGGCCTCGGCGCTGCCGGGGGTGGTGTCGTTGAAGTAGGTATCGACCAGGTCGGGGTAAATGGTGCTCACCTTGATGCCGTGGGGGCGAACTTCCTTGCGCAGGCTGGCCAGCACGGCATCCTGGGCGTACTTGCTGGCCCCGTAGGCCGTGCCGTGGGCAAAGGTGCGCTTGGCCACGTCGGAGGTGATGCCCACGATGTGCCCGCGCTGCTGGGCTTTGAAATGAGGAACGGCGTCTTTGCAGAGGAGAAAAGTACCCTTCACGTTGGTGTCGAAGATGTGGTCCCACTCGGCGCTGCTGAAATCTTCGAGCTCGTTGAACGAGCCCACGCCGGCGTTGCACACCAGAATGTCGAGGCGGCCAAAGTGGCGCAGGGCTTCTTTCACCACATGCTCAGCATCGGCTTCGTTGGAGATGTCGGCCACGATACCCAGGCCGCCGGTTTTCTGGGTGAGGGCGGCCAACTCGTTTTCGCTGCGGGCCACGGCTACTACGGTGGCTCCTTGCAGGGCCAGCAGCAGGGCGGTGGCCTTGCCGATGCCCCGGCTGGCCCCGGAAATGATGGCTACTTGGTTGGTGAGGTCGGTCATGATATTATTAGGACTTACGCAAAACCGTATTCCTCAAGCCCCAGCGGGGCGGCATATCGGTAGTAGTAACCGACTGAAAAACAAAAGTAAAGCCCCAGAGGGGTCGTACCCGGTAGGGCGACACTCGCCAGAACGGCGGCCGAGTGCCGCCCTACCGGGTACGAC
>JAYULN010000441.1:0-4051 GCA_043763525.1 Hymenobacter sp. | reverse complement strand
TCGGGCAGTCGGGGCGTGGTGTTGGGGTCGAACACGCGGGTAATCCGAATTTCCACCGCATCGCGGGTCACCTTGCCGGGGTTGCTCACCCCAATGTTCAGCAGAAAGTCGGGCGAAGTGGCCGTAACCGGCTGCCCGGCCACCGTGGGAGCAATGGAGAGCGTGGCGTTGCTTACCTGAAAATCGGGCTTGGGCGGCGCGTAGAGCGTGATGGTGGGGTCGCCGTGCCACACGGTAGCCAGCAGCTGCTCCACGGCAACCCCATCGTTGGGGTTGTTGAACAGCCCGTTGGGCGCGCGCTGCAACCGCCGCGCAGTTTCGTTATACACTGCGGTAATGGGCTTGCCGTACCAGCGCGGGTCGTTGAAAAGCAGCCGGGTGAGCGTATCCTGGGCCACATCCAGGTAGGCATCAAAGCTGAAACCCGACTCGCCCATGGCCCCAATGGCTCCTTTGCCAGGCGCAAACAGCCAGTTTTCAAAGAAAGTAGGGCTAGCGGTAAACAACTGGCCGGCAGTGCAGCCATTATAAAGCAGCACGGGGTACTTGCCATTGGTGTTGTTGTAGCCATTACTGGGGTCGTTCACATCGCCAACATCCAAGGCGAACACCGTGTTGGAGCCGTGCCCGAAGTAGCTGATTATACCTAGTCCCGGGTTGAGATACTGCGCAATATTGGTGCGTACAACCAGCGAAGGACCCGTACCGTTTAGTGTAGTGCGCTCCACGGTGGTCGCGCTGCCGCCAAACAGCGGGCTTTCGACGTGCTGCTTGTACTTGTCCATGTAGCCTCGGAACCGGACAAACTCAGCAGGGTCTTCCCCTCCCACCAGATGCAGCACGTTTTTGCGCCAGGGCTGGTCGCCTAGCAAATCATACTCGCGCATTTTGGCCAGGTAGGTCATCACCTGCGCCGGCGTGGTGGCCGTGAGGCGGCCGGTGTTCAGGCGTGCAGTAAAATCATTGTTGAGATAATCTGCCGTCAGCATATTGTCGGTGGCCGACCGACTGTTGGTCGGCACCAAGTCTCGACCCAACTCACCTACATTGCGGTAAAACTGAGGTGGCCGCGAGCCAGGATTCGCTTCTTCGCTGGGCACAATGCCTTTGCCCAACATAAACAAGTAGCGGTTGCTGCCCACCGGGCTGGCGGCGGCCATCCACCGGGCAAAATGGCGCAGCGCCAGCCACGTCCGGTCGCCGTACTGGAACTGGTCGTACAGCTGCTGGGTAGTCACCATCAGCGTGTCGTAGCGGCCACCGGCGGCCGAGGCGCGGTAAGCGGCATAAGCCAGCGCGGCATTGGCCACCCCCGCTGCCGGCTTCATCAACTGCGGATGCGTGATGATGATGAAGGTGGGCACCGCCGGGTTGATGGTGCGGAAATACACCCGCCGGGCGCGCAGCACCGGCACCGCCGGGTAGGCCTCGTCGGCCAGCAGGAGCTTGTGGGTAGCACTGGCACTGGCATTTGGAAACACAAACTGGCGGCGCGTGGCCGTGCTGCCAGTCGCACTTGCCACGCGCTGCACGTTGTACAGGTCCTGCACGTCGAATCCCGCCACCGTCGCGGGAATCGAGTCGGCGGCAAACTCATAGGTGGCCGGGCCCGCCAGCAGCGAGTCGTTCTGAAACAATACGCTGTGGCGATTGGCAAACCAGCGGCTTTGCTGGGGCGCGATGATGCGGACGTAGCAGGCGTAATAGTTGTCGCCGGGCACATGCGAGGCATCCAGCCGGTATTTTATGTTGACGATGCCGGCGCTGCTGATGTCGGAGCGCAGCAAGGGAAATGTTTTCACCCCGCGCGCCCAGCCCGTCCAGCGAATTACCCCCAGGCTACGCTCGGGACCAGTGGGCGGCACCACCAGCACTTCGGTGGCGTGCGCCAGGGTATTGGCACCAAACATCATCACCTCCACCTGGGGCGGCGGGCCGGTTGGGGCCACGCTACGAATCACCGAGTCGCTGGGAACCGTGTTGGTGCCCCCGCCAAAGTAGCCCTCGCCTGGGTCCAGCCAGGGCAGGTACACGTAGCGCTCCTGCGGGGTGTCGAGGTAAAAATTGACTTTCAGGTTGACCTGGCTGGTCAGGCGGTGCGGATGCACGGTCCCAGCGGCGGCCGTTGGCTGCGCCATGTGCCGCCCCTGCCGGGCGGTGCTCCAGGTGATGAAGTAGCTGGCCGTGTCGGTGTAAAAGCTATAGTACTGATGCGCCTGGTCCTGCGGATTTTTATACAGCTCAACGTCCAGCTTGGCATCGTTATGCACGGCATAGAACTCCAGAAAGGTGGTCGCGTCGAGCGTGGTCTGGTTGCCGCCCAGGTAGGTGGCAACCTCCCGCCCGCGCCGCCATATTTGCAGCTGGTTGGGCACTACGCCACTGATACCGGCCTGGCTCAGGTACTGGTAGTCGAGCTTATAGAGCCCGTCTTTTACAATTTTGACCTTGTAGTACTGCTGGCCAGCCACAATCCATTCGTTGCCCACCGGGCCCGACTGCGCGGCCACCTGCTGGCCGTTAAGCAACAGGCTGAACAGTACCATTAACACACCCCATCCCCAATTTATCTGCGTGTACTTTTTATACATATGAGTAGATTTTTCCTGCTGCGTGCGTTGCCAATAGGCAGCCACAACGTCATCAATAAATACTGAGCCGACTTACTTGAATCCATAACCCAACGACACAATCAGCGAGTTGGTTTGCGAGGTGCTGCCGAGCTTTTCCACGGCCAGGCGCGAGAGGGCCAAGTCGACGCGCAGGCCGCTTACGGCCACGCCGGCCCCGAGGCTGTACTGGCCCTTCCAGCTGCTATCGAACGCGCCGTTGGAATTGACGGCGAAGCTTTGAATTTTCTGGTAGTTACCAGCTCCGCCCCGCAGGAACACGAGGTTTTTGTAGCCCAGCTCCACGCCCAGGCGGGGGTCTACGCTCACGGTTTTGGTGGAAATGGGCGTGCCGCGCTGGCCGTCGGTGGTGGTTTCGAGGTCGACGGCCACCAGGGCCGAAAACTCCTTGGGCAGTTCGAAGCGGCGGCCCGCGCCGAGCACGAAGCGCGGCAGCGTGATTTCGGAGCTATTGGTCGGCACCGGGTCCTTACCGTTGGCGTAGGTGCTGTTGATGCCCTTGTTGTACTCGTCGGCATTGATGGTCCACTGCGTGAACGTAGTGGTGATGTCGCGGGCCATCAGGCCCAGGTTCCAGCCCTTGTGGTTGTACTGCACCCCGGCATCGACGCCAAAGCCGTAGCCGTGGGCAAACTTGCCGATGTTGCGGTAGATAACCTTGGCATTGCCCCCCACGCTGAGGCCCTCCACGCTGCCCACTTTGCGGGCGTAGGAGAGTAATAAGGCATAATCGGCTACCGAAAACAGCTCAATCTTGCTATAATCGACGTAGCCGTACTCGTTCACGATGTTGCGGGTGTCGGCAATGTTGTCCACGCCCAGGCGCATCACGCTCACGCCGATGGCACTTTTATCGTCGAGCGGCATCGAGAACGCGCCGTAGTCGTTTTTCACCACCCCCGAAAACAGCTCGGAGTGCATCAGCACGCCGTCGTACTTGTGGGTTTGGTTCACGAGGCCGGCGGGGTTCCAGTAGCCAGCGGTGGCGTTGTCGGCCAGGCTCACCTGCACTTTGCCCATGCCCAAGGCCCGGGCACCCACGCCCAGGTTCAGAAATTCGTTGCTGTACTTGGGCGTTTTGGTCGATTGAGCGGCGGCGGGCAGGGCCAGTGCGGCCGTGGCACCCAACAGAAGCAGCCCACGGGCGGCAGAGGAAAACTGGAGCATAGAAATGATGTAGGGAAGATTCGCGCGGACGGAACGCAAGTTACTTCAAGTTAGTGCGTCGAGGCCCGCCAATTTCGGGCCAACTACGGCTCTAAGGCGATGAAAACAGGTAATCGGCGGCCGAGCTGCACCTTTTAGGTAACTGCTGTTACGCCATGCCTTGGTTCAAGCGCCGCTGGGGGGGGTAGCGCGAACTGTGTAGTTCGCGTCCCCGGGCCGTTCGGGCGGCTTTACTGGCGCGGGGACGGCCCGGG
>JAYULN010000440.1:0-4053 GCA_043763525.1 Hymenobacter sp. | reverse complement strand
CGAGGCCGTTGTTCTTGGCTTCGATACCACTCCAGACGCGGCCCGAGGCCAGGCGGCGCAGGCGGGCCACGGGCATGTGGCGACCCAGCGCGGCCTTGGTGGTGAAGTCGGCGTAGATGTTGTTGACCTCATTTTGCAGCACGCGCTTCTCAAAATCCGACAGCGGCCGGGTGATGGTGGGCAGGTCGGAGAACTTGCCAGTCGTGACGCGGTCGACGGTGATGCCGAGCTTGTCGCCGAGCAGCTTCTGGATGTTGGGTAGCACCCCAAATACCCCGATGGAGCCCGTAATGGTATTCGGATGCGCCACAATCGTATCGCAGGCCATGGCAATGTAGTAGCCGCCCGAAGCCGCCACGTCGCTCATGCTGGCAATAATCGGTTTCACTTTCTTCGTGAGCAGCACCTCGCGGTACACCACATCCGAAGCCAGTGACGAGCCGCCCGGCGAGTTGATGCGCAGCACCACGGCCTTCACCTTGCTGTCGAGCCGGGCCTTGCGGATGGCCTCGGCAAACTTGGTGCTGCCGATGTTGTCGTCCGAGCCTTTACCGGTCACGATATCACCTTCGGCGTAGATGACGGCGATGCGGTTGCCGCTGGTTTTGCCGTCTTGCTCGTCGGCCTGGTTGCTGTCGGTGTAGTCGCTCAGGCTCACCAGGTTGGGCTTTTTGTCTTTGGCCAGGCCCAGCTTGCCGCGCAGGTAGTCCTGCACTTCGTCGAAATAGCCCAGTTTGGTCACCATCTTCAGGCGCAGCGCATCGGGGGCGTTATGCACCAGCATCGAATCGGAAATGACCTTGAGGCGGGCCGGCGCAATGCCCCGCGCGGCGGCCACCTGACTAATCATGTGGCCGTTGATGGAGTTCAGGAACGACACGGTCTGGTAACGGGCCGAATCGGAGAAATTCTCCCGAAAAAACGGCTCCACGGCGCTTTTGAACGAGCCCACCCGGAAAATATAGGGCTCGATGCCGGCCTTGTCGAACAGTCGCTTATAGAACAGCACCTCCGCGCTCAAGCCGTTGAATTCGAGTGTGCCCTGCGGGTGCAGGTAAATCTCATTGGCCACCGACGAGAGGTAGAAGCTCTTTTCGGAGCACACCTCGTGGTAGGCCACCACAAATTTGCCGCTCTTTTTGAAGTCGAGCAGCGCGTCGCGCACCTCCTCCAGCGAAGCCATGCCGCCCTGCACAATGCCCAGGTTCAGCAAAATGCCCTTGATGTCGTTGTCGGTTTTGGCGCGGCGAGTGGCTTCCTTCAAGCTCACCAGGCCCGTCGAGCCGCTGCCGCCGCCCAAGCCGCCGAAGCGTCCCTCGCGGCCACGCTCGGTCAGCGGCTCGTTCAGCTTCAGCTCCAATACGGAGTTGGAAGCGACTTCCTTGTGCTCGCCGGCGCTTTTGGCGGTTCCAATAATGCCCGCCAGCACCAGGAAACCCAGCAAAGTGAAGGCCAGCAACCCAACGATAGTGGCGAGGACAAACTTGAAAAATTGACGCATAATGCCTTAGAAAGCTGTTTCTGATATTATTTATTGGCTCCAATCAAATAGCCAACTGAAAACTCAAATCCTCGGTTGTGCAATCCTCCGAGGCCGAGTGCCTCGCGTAGCTTTTGGTCATCAGCGTTATTACCAATGTCGCTTAAGCCGTAGTCAAGGCGCGCGCTGGCCACCAGCCCATTGGGCAAATCGATGCCTACCCCGCCAATGACCGCAAAATTTAACGGGTAGTAATCGGCTAGCACGTCCCGGTCAACCGTAACGGCCGTGCCGCCGGTTGTAGTGCCTATCTGGCCAACTTGCCGCGCCGAGACAATCAAGCCAACCTGCGGGCCGAGTTGGAGGTTCACCATTTTACCGATGTATACCTTGACCATAATCGGCAGATTCAGGCAGCCAAGGTTCACTTTGTAATCGGGCCTGGTGCTGCCACGGCTTAGCCCGCTGCCAGTGCCCTGCTGCGTGTACATCAGTTCTGGCTGGATGGCAATGCCCTTTTCATGACGTATGCGCAACATGAAGCCCCCACTAAAACCGGTTTTGTAAAAAGTCTGGGTATTGATTTGCCCGTCGAGGACTGAGAAGGCTACCCCGGCTTTAGGCCCAATATGCACTCCAAGGCCCAGGCCCTGCGACAGAACTGGCCCCGCCGCCAAAAGAGAGAGAGAAAACAAAGCGCCCGTAAAAAGTTGATGCATATGATATAAAAATGTAAGAGGAAAGAATTTCTGTTAAGGCAATTACTGCCCTACAATGGCAGTAAGGACAAATAGTTAATAGGACTTACGCAAAACTGTTAAAAGGTCTTTCACGCAGTGTTTCGCCGTGTTTTTATTTCGCTACACGGCGAAACACTGCGTTTTGACACGGCGGAACACTGCGTGAAAGACCTTCTGCGAATCGCTGCGTAAGTCCTAAGTTAAGAACTGATGCACCCAAGTAACCAGTGAACCAAAGTAAAAGTAGGCCGCGCCGACCATTTAGCCTGTCGAATGTTTCACTTCAACCCCGGATGCCGGAGCTGTAATACCCTAAACCGTGCTTCGGAGGACCCAAACTATACTTTTAAGGCCCCAAACCGTCGTTGTTGCGAGCTGATTAATACCCGTATTTCTCGCCCCACCAGCTCCGCAGTCGCTCCTGAATTTTCTGCTCGCTGGCATTGCGGCCCGGCTCGTAGAACCGCTTGCCGCTCAGCGCCTCGGGCAGAAACTCCTGCTCCTCGAAATTGCCTTCGCCGTTGTGCGAGTAGGCGTATTCCTTGCCGTAGCCGAGCTGCTTCAGCAGGCGGGTGGGGGCGTTGCGCAGGGGCACCGGCACTGGGTACACGCCGTTGGCCTTCACCTCGGCCTGCGCGGCGCGAATGGCGGTGTAAGCCGCGTTGCTCTTCACCGAAGTAGCCAGGTAGATAACGGTTTGAGCCAGAATCAGGTCTGACTCCGGCAGGCCAATGACGGTGCAGGCCTGGAAGCAGCTCGTGGCCAGCATCAGGGCGTTGGGGTTGGCGTTGCCGATGTCCTCGGAAGCCAGAATGAGCATGCGCCGGGCAATGAATTTCACGTCTTCGCCACCCTCCAGCATCACGGCCAGGTAGTAGAGCGCAGCGTTGGGGTCGGAGCCGCGAATGCTTTTGATGAAGGCCGAAATCACGTCGTAGTGCATCTCGCCGCCCTTATCGTAGCGGGCCAGCGGGCGCTGGGCCACCTCCTGCACCACC
This sequence comes from Hymenobacter sp., assembly GCA_043763525.1. Classification (GTDB taxonomy): domain Bacteria; phylum Bacteroidota; class Bacteroidia; order Cytophagales; family Hymenobacteraceae; genus Hymenobacter. The sequence goes on along the minus strand of JAYULN010000440.1, from coordinate 835 downwards.
GCATCAGTTATTTCAATGACCCCCTTTTTGTTGGGCGGCGTGCTCTGCACCACTATTTCGAGCAGGTTGAGCAGCTTGCGGGCATCGCCGCCGCTCAAGGCCAGTAGGGCGTGGTCCTCTTTCAGCACCACCTTTTTTTGCTTGAGCGCGGCATCTTCGGTCAGCGCTTTTTGCACCAGCCCGCGCAGGGTATCCGCACCCAACGCCTCCAGCACGTACACCTGGCAGCGCGAGAGCAAGGCGGGAATCACCTCAAACGACGGATTTTCGGTCGTGGCCCCAATCAGCGTAACGGTGCCGTGCTCCACCGCCCCCAGCAGCGCATCCTGCTGGGCCTTGCTGAAGCGGTGAATCTCGTCAATGAAGAGCACCGTGCCGCGCTGCCGCTTCGCTTTTTCAATTACGTCGCGCACGTCCTTCACCCCGGCGTTGATGGCCGACAGAGCCGAAAATGGCTGTTTCAACTCGCTCGCCAGCAGGTGGGCCAGGGTGGTTTTGCCCACGCCGGGCGGTCCCCACAAAATGAGGCTGGGCAGCCGGCCCGAGTTCAGATAGCGGCGCAGCACGCCGGTTTCGCCCACCAGGTGCTGCTGGCCGGCGTAGTCGGCCAGCCGGCGCGGGCGCTGGCGCTCGGCCAACGGGGCATCGAGGCCGGGCGCAGGTGGCGGGGTAAAGGCGGCAGGTTCGTCGTCGGGGAAGAGGGAGGACATAGTTAATAGCGCGAATCGAAGACGGCGGAGCCGACTTTGTAGTTTGCGTCCCCAAACGATTTCCTTCCGTAGTAGTTCTGCCGGCGCGGGGACGCGAACTACAAAGTTCGCGCTACTCTGCCCTT
>JAYULN010000439.1:0-1611 GCA_043763525.1 Hymenobacter sp. | reverse complement strand
GAAAGCCCCGCCCACCCGGCGGGGCTTTTTGTTTAGTCTGAAAAAAGTAATAAAATAATTACTAAAAAGGGTTGACTTAGGTAATTTATTAATTACCTTTACAACATGAAAAGCAGCGAACTCCTCCGAAAACTGAAACGCGCCGGCTGGTACGAGGTGCGGCAGGCCGGCAGCCACCTCACGCTGCGGCATCCGGACCGGGAAGGACAAATAACTTTTCCCAGCCACGGCAGCGCAGAAGTCGGCACCGGGCTTGCAGCCAAAATTCTGAAACAGGCCGGGCTTAATTAAGCCCGGCCACCCGTTTTTTTCATTCACCAACTCGCTTCTCACACATGAAACCCATCGAATTTATCGTCGAGCGCACCGGCACCGGGTATTCCGCTTACGCCGTTGACCAGGAGGTGTACACCGCAGGCCAGACACTGACCGAGTTGAAAGCCAACATGGTAGAGGCGCTCAACCTGCACCACGAGGGCGCGGGGCACACTTACACCGAGGATGAGCTGAAGGTCACGCTCGACCTGGCGCAGTTCTTTGCATTCTACAAAGTGATAAATGCTGCCGCGCTGGCGGCCCGAATCGGGATGCCGCAGAGCCTGTTGGCGCAGTACATCAGCGGGGCCAAAAAGCCCAGTCCCAAGCAGACCAACCGCATCCTAGAGGGCGTGCGGTCCGTGGGCCGCGAACTGGCCACGATGGATTTCGCCTGATTCGCCTGATTCGCTGCCCCATTCGCTGCCCCATTCGCTGCGCCATTGCCCAAGCCTCGCCCACCCGGCGGGGCTTTTTTCGTCCTATGCCCGGCCTGGCCGCGCCCGCATCTTGGGGGCATGAGTGATTATTCAGCCGACTTTCAGCGCATCCTCGACGAGGAGTTGGGCAACTACGCCGCCCGGGCGCTGGCCGAGCTGGCGGCTTCCATCCAGAAGAAGGGGCTGGTACTTACCGAGGAGCTTCTGCAATCGTTGCGTTCGGAGGTAGTGGCGGCCAGTGCACGCCACGTGGCCAGCATGGGCATTGCCTTCCAGGAATACGGCCGGATTCGGGACATGAAGGGCATCACCCGTAGCAAAGCGCCACCGGTCGAGGTGCTGGAGGCCTATGTGCAGAAGGTGGGCCTCGACAAGTTCGACTACGTGCCCGGCTACCGCTACGGGCAGTTCCCACTCACCAAAGCCGTGGCCATCAACCGCATTGCCTGGGGCCTGTCGCGGGCCATCCTGCGCGACCAGAGCCAGGTGCGCCCCAAAGCCTGGTTCGCCAAAACCTTCTACTCCAGCCTCAACCGCTTCATCGACGCGGTAACCACCCGCTACGCCGCCCAAACCGGTCAGCACATCGCCGCCAGCATCAGACTCTAGTTATGGCCAACGTTAGACAGGACAATGTTCAAATAAAGCTCGAAATCGACGGCTCGCAGTCGCGTACTGAGCTTGATAGTCTTACGAGGAAGGCCCAGGTGCTCAGCACCGGCCTGAAGGAGATGAAGCGCGGCACCGATGAGTACATCGCGGCCAATAAGGAGCTTGGCCAGGTGAATAAGCGCATCGGCGAGTTGCGCGAAGAAATTGGCGTAACGGGGTTGAGCATCAATCAGCTCGGAAAGCT
>JAYULN010000438.1:0-4054 GCA_043763525.1 Hymenobacter sp. | reverse complement strand
AGGTCGTTGATGCGGGCAATGACTTCCGTCTGGCCCTGGATTTTGATTTCGTTGCCGCGACTGATGATTTTGGAGCCGGGAAAAGCGGCGGCCAGCTGGCGGATATTCTGATTGTCGGGGCCGAGAAAATCGACCAGTGACATGTTTTCGAGGGTGATGATTTTTTCGACCAAGTTGAGAGAGAGGGGGAAAGATAAAGGGAGACAAAAAACAGCCCGTTTTCACCCTAAACCGGCTACTTTTGCCAGGGTTCGAGCGAATGAACAATACTACGAAAAACTACGGAACGCGGGCATGGGCTTGATAACGCTGCTGACAGATTTTGGCTACCGCGACCACTACGTGGCGGCCCTGAAAGCGCGGCTGTTGCGGCTGGCCCCGGCGGTTCCGGTGGTCGACATCAGCCACGGCATCGAACCCTTCAACATCGCGCACACGGTGTACGTTCTCCAATCGGTATTCCGGGATTTTCCGGTGGGCACGGTCCACGTCATCGGCGTGGCCGACCACGGCGCGGCTCCCGAGCCGGGCTGGCTGGCCGCCGAGTTTGAAGGGCATTATTTCGTGACCGGCGACAACGGCATTCTGGCCCTGCTATGCAACGGTGCGCCCGCACGGCTGGTGGCCCTGCCCGCCGCCAGCACCCCCTCGTCCACCCGCGATGTGCTGCTGCCCGCCGCCGTGGCCCTGGCCCGAGGGGCGGCACTGGCCAGCCTTGGCCCCGCAGTTGGGCAGTTTCACCAGCTCAACAACCGCCAGCTGCGCTTGCAGGACCACCGCATTACCGGCCACGTAGCGCACGTCGACCACTACGGCAACCTGATTACCAATATTTCGCGCACGGCGGTGGAGGCCGTGGGCCACGACCGCCCCCTGGCCGTGCATTTTGGCCGCGACGTGGTGCGCGAACTGCACCCCCACTTCTCGGCCGTGGCCCCCGGCGAGGCCGTTGTCGTCTTCAACAGTCAGGATTGCCTGTGTCTGGGCATCTGCCAGGGCAACGCCTCCGAGCTGCTGGGCCTGCATTTCGATTCGCAGGTGGACGTGCGGTTTGCGATGGAGTAATTTGATGCCGTCTGTCATTGCGAGTGGAACATGCTGTGCATCGAGCAGAGACGCAACGCGGCAATCCGCCCTCTCAATGCGCTAAGCCTTGAGTTATGGTAAGTCCTTATTTCGAAACACAAAAAGTCCCGGCACTGCGCAGTGCCGGGACTTTTTGTGTTATCAGGTATCTGGCATTGAAAGGAAGAATTGCCGCGTTCCGTCTCTGCTTGATGCGCAGAATGCTTCACCCGCAATGATAATTCCTACTTCAGCGCCCCTTTCAGGTCGCTTACCACCACACCCTGCGCGTCTTTGGCCTGAGGCACCACGGCGGCCATGCCGAAGAATTCGTGGGTAGTGCCGTCGTAGCGCTTGTAGTTGGTTTTCACGCCGGCGGCGGTCAGCCTATCAGCCAAGGTTTTGCCTTCGCTGGTGAGCGGGTCGTATTCGGCCCCGATGATGGTAGTGGGTGGCAGCCCTTTCAGGTTGGCGGCTACGAGGTTGATGCGCGGGTCTTTGGCATCGGCGGGGGTGCGCAGGTAGTTCTTGAAAAACCAGCCCATGCCGGCCTTGTTGAGGGGCGCGGTTTCGGTGTTGGCCTGGTACGAAGGCGTATTCTGGTCGTAGCCGGCAATGGGGTACACCAGCACCTGATACTTGGGCAGGGCCACTTTTTTGTCGCGGGCCATCATGCTCACGTTGCAGGCCAGGTTGCCACCGGCGCTTTCGCCCACCACAGCCACTTTATTGGGGTCGCCCTTCATGCTGGCGACGTTTTTCAGTACGTATTGGTAGGCGGCAAACGAGTCGTCGTGCGCGGTTGGGAACTTGTGTTCCGGGGCTTTGCGGTACTCCACCGATACCACCACGGCTCCCACCTGCTCGCACAGGGCTTGCGCCGAAGCGCCGTACGTATCGTTGGTGGCAAGTACCCAGCCACCGCCGTGGTAGTACACGATAACCGGATACGGGGCCGTGCCATTCTTGGGCGTATAAATGCGGGCTTTCACGCCGGGCATCAGGGCTTTAGTAGCCGTGTCGCAGTTCATGGGCGGCACGGGAATGTTGCTGGCCCGCATCTGCTTCATGGCGGCATCGGCGGCGCTGGGCTGCTTGCGGGCCCGCACGGCGGTGAGGGCCGGGAGGGGCTTATTGTTGAAGCTCATCAGCTGCTCGATGACGGCCTGCATCTCGGGCTTGAGGTTAGGCCCCCAGGCAGGCTTGGGACCGATGGGTTTCACGGGCCCACTGGTACCGTCGGCACCATCGGTTTTGAGAGTGGTAGCCATGCTGTCGGAAGCCGCGTTGGTTTCTTTCGAGACTACGGTAGCAGTTTTGTCGGTTTCGGTGGCAGTGGGCTGGCTATTGCAGCTGCTGAGCAGCAGGCTGCCAGCCAGGGCCGTCAGCCACGCACACACAACCGGACGAGAGGAGAGCATAAGTTTCATACAGAGACAGGAAAATTGTGAAAGAGTTAAATTATTGAGGGACATTTACGGCCAGTGCGTTTAATGGTTGGTATTATTGCATTTTTTCATTGAATAACCTTGGCACTGCTCAGCCCACACGATTCGCTTATGCTCATCCGTATTGTCCGCATGACGTTTTTGCCTGGTGAGGTAGCGGCTTTTCTGGCGCTGTTCCATGCCACCATGCACCGCATTCGCCAGCAGCCCGGCTGCCGCCACCTCGAACTGTGGCAGGACGCAACGAACCCCACCATTTACTGCACGCACAGCCGCTGGGACGACGAAGCGGCCCTCAATGCCTACCGAAAATCGGCCCTGTTTGGGGAGGTATGGCCGGCTACCAAACGGCTGTTTGCCGCCCCACCAGTAGTCTTTTCATCGCTGATTGGTGGGGATTAACCGTGATTTCGCCAATTCCTTTGGGGCTTACTTCAACGGTCGCCCGTCATCTTTAGGGCCGGCATCATCGAAAAGCTCGGTATTTCAGTATAACAGGCCGCCCAAGTCCTTATTTACTTTTCTTCTCCCGTCCCGTCATTTCGCCGGCCCGCCCCCTTTCGCGGGCTGAAATCAGCGAAATCACGGTTAATCAGTAAAATCAGTGATTGATTATTTCGCCTTCTACGGCCTTCCCGAATCCTTCTTGCCAGACGAGGCCGCCCTCAAGCGCCTTTACTACGCCAAAAGCCGCGAAACCCACCCCGATTTTCACGCTACGTCTTCGCCCGAAAACCAAGCCGAGATGCTGCGCCAGGCCACCCTCAACACCGATGCCTACCGCACCCTCGCCAATGCCGACCAGCGGATGGCCTACCTGCTGCGCCAACATGGCCTATTGGAGGAAGGCAAGCAGGAGCCGCTGCCGCCCGATTTCCTGATGGACATGATGGACCTGAACGAGGAGCTGATAGAACTGGAAGCCGCCCCCGACCCCGCCGCCCAGGCCCAGGTAGCCGCCGACGTACAGGCCCTGACCGATACCCTCGATGCCGGCATTCAGCCAGTACTCGCTGGCTATGAAGGCTTCCCGACCGACCACCGCCTCACCGCGCTCCAGCAAATCCGCACCTATTACCTAAAAAAGCGGTATCTGTTGCGGATTCAACAGCAAGTGGCTACCTTTGCGGCCCGCTCCTGATACCGGCAGAGCGGAATTGTTCTGTACAAAGCTCATCCTGCCCGGATGGCGGAACCGGTAGACGCGTTGGTCTCAAACACCAATATCGCAAGATGTGCCGGTTCGACTCCGGCTCCGGGTACTAGGAAGGTCTGACGACCAGCCCCAATTCAAGCTTCAAAAGCTGTAATTCTGTTCGCAGATGCAGTTTTTGAGGCTTTTTTGTGTTCGGGCCAAATTGGATTTACCAACGCTAATACATAGACTTACCAATGGGTTTACGCCACCTCCTACTACACCTCTTTTTTTAAATCTTATGAAATAGGACTTACGCAAATGCGCCGTTTGCTAGCCCCGGCGGGGCGATATATCGGCAGTAACCGACTGAACGATAGGAACAAAGCCCCAGCGGGGTCGTGTC
>JAYULN010000437.1:0-1612 GCA_043763525.1 Hymenobacter sp. | reverse complement strand
GCCGTCGAGGTAGAGGGTGCGGGTAGTGCCGTCGCAGGTGGCCGCCACGTGGTGCCAGGCCCCGGCCAGGCTGGGCGTGGGCACCTCCAGGTCGTTGCCCCACCAGTAATTCACCAGCCCGGTGGCGCTCAGCCGCAGGGCATTGCACGAACTGGGGCCGCCGAAGCTGCCCCAGCCGATGATGCCATAGCCGCCCATCGCCGTGGGCTTCACCCAGGCCTCGATGGTGTAGGGGCTGGTGCCCGTGGGCACCGTGGCGCTGGCACCGATGGCCACGTACTGGCCGCTGCCGCTCAGGCGCAGGGCGCTGGCCACCACGGCCGGCCCGATGTCGGCGGGGCTGAAGTTGTTCGGGGCCACGCTTAGCGTGCCGGCGGCGGCCACCCCGCAGTTGGCGGTGCTGCCGCTGTTCACGGCCGTGGCGGCCAGCGTGGCCGTGCCACCCGCGCTAAGCACCAGGCGTACGTTCTGGGCCTGGGCCCCGGGCAGGGCGCACACCGTGAAGACCGGAACACTGGCCGCGCTCATGCCCGCCGGCGTCGTCACGGTCAGCGGGCCGGTCGCGGCCCCGGCCGGCACCACCAGGCCGGTGAGCGCCGTGCCGGCCGCGTTCACGGCAAAGCCGCTGCTAACGCTGTTGATGCCACCGCCGCCCGTGAAGCTGACCCGCGTGGCCCCGCTCAGGCCTGTGCCGGTGAGGGCAATCGTGGCCCCGGTTATCGCGCGGGCCGGCGTGATGCCGCTGATGAGCAGACCCGACGCGGGCGGCAGCACCGTGAAGGTGCCCCCGCTGGCGCTGATGCCATAGACGGTCCGGGCCAGTACCGGGCCCGTGGTGGCCCCGGCCGGCACCACGAACGTGAGGGTGCTGGCATCGACCAGCACGAAGCCGGCCAGGGTCACCCCGTTCAGGGTCAGGCCCGTCACCTTATCCAGGGCCGTGCCCGTGAGCGTGACGGTGAGGCCCACCACCCCGCTCGTGGGGTTCATGGCCGTGATGGCCGGCGTGGGCAGCACCGTGAACGTGTTGCCCGACACGCCCACGCCCAGCGGCGTGAAAACGGCCAGCGGCCCCGTGGTGGCCCCCACCGGCACCGTGGCCGTGAGCTGCGTGGCCGAGGTCACCGTGAACCCCGGAACAGTCACGCCGTTGAGCGTCACCCGGGTGGCCCCCGTCAGGTTCGCGCCCGTCAGCGTCACCACCGTGCCAATCGGGCCACGGTCGGGCGTGAACGCGGAAATGCTGGGCAGCAGCGGCACGGTGAAGTCGGTGGCCGAAGTGGCCGTACCCAGCGGCGTGGTCACGGCCAGCTTGCCCGTGGTGCCCCCCCGGGGCACGGTCGCGGTGAGCTGCGTCGCCGAATTAACAAAGAAGGCCAGCACGTCGGCTCCGTTGAGCGTCACCTTGCTCGTGCCCAGCAAGTTGGTGCCCGTAAGCGTAACCGTGGAGTTGACCGGCCCCGAAGTGGGCGTGAAGCTGGCGATGGTGGGCGGCGAGCCTACCAGGAATGATGTGGCCGAGCTGGCCGTGCCACTGGGCGTGCTCACCGTAATCAGCCCCGAAATAGTGCCCGCCGCCACCGTGGCCCGCACGCTGGTGGCCGACACCACC
>JAYULN010000436.1:0-10256 GCA_043763525.1 Hymenobacter sp. | reverse complement strand
GCCTCGTGAAAGGTTCCAGATGTAAACCCGAAAGCTGCTATCAAGCTCTTGGGCACGGACATTCAAAACGGCCGGATGCGTCCCCCTAGGCGTTCTGTACTCGACAATAGCTCCTTCGCTCTGAATAGTATTGACGAATATTTCAATGAGCTTCGGTTTGGTGAGCTTTGCCATTTAGAGCGTTTACATTGCGGCCAGTTGCCAGTATCGGTAATCTGCGCGAAGCTACTGCAAATAGCCTTCTGTTGCCGATTGTCACCACAAGTCAGGCAGAATTTAGAATCTCATCATCCGCGCAGTTGCTAGGCTTGTAGTAGCACTTACACCTCGCCCACAACTCTTCCTACGAGAGCAGGTTTAACTGTTGCAATACTTCAGACATCGTTTAGAGAATTGCCAAAATCCACTGTTCAAGCCCATTTATTTAAATAAACGCAAAAGGCCGGCCCCTGCTACAGGGCCGGCCTTTTCGGCAGGTTACGCTTGGTAACTCCCAGCCTTTAATCTTGCGCGGCATCCCACTGCGCCAGGGACGTTTCGGCCGCGAGCATCGGCGCTTCAACGCGCGCCTCTGCTACCTTGAGAGCAGGCGCAGGCGGAATAATCGGCGTACCCGCCACCAACTCCCCAAACAGCGGATTAGCCGGCAGTTCCTGCCCACCGTTGCCGTCCGGCACTTGGTTGAAGATAACCAACTCCTCGCCCGGCGTGCTTTGGGCCAGGTGGTCCACCAACACCTCCTGCCCGCTGTTGGCGTGCAGCGCCTGCGTGAGCAGCGTGTAGGTGCTCACGTCCACGTTGTAAAGCTGGTTCAGCTCGTTCATCTGCGTGGCCGCGTCCTCGGCCGCCCCGATGGCATCGGCCAGGAGTTGCGAGTAGCGCCGCGCCTTCTGGTCAGCTTTGGCGCGGAGCCGGATGGCGCGCTTCATGCGCCGCTTGAATTGGGTTTGATAGGCCGTAAGTGCCATGAGTAGTGAAAATTAGAAAATGAGAAGGAAAAAGAAACGGCCAGCCGTTAAGGCCGGCCGTTTCTTGCATCAATGCCGCGGCTTAGGCCACGTACTCAATGGCCAGGGGGTTCGTGCTGTTGTTGTTCAGCGGGTAGAACTTGCCGTTAATCTGCTGGTAGAAGTTGATGCCCACCACGCCCACCACCAGGTTGGCATCGGCCGGCGCGGCCGGAAAGCTGGCCACCACCGCCTGATTCACCAGCGGCGCACCGTTCAGCGGCAGAATGCCCAGGGGAGCCGCCACCACGCCGTTGGTGTAGGTCAGCATCTCCATGTCCAGGTCCGACACCGCGAACACCACCTCGAAGTGGGTCGCGCCCTGCGGAGCCGCGATGTCCGAAGCCGGATTCAGGGCCGGAATGCTCATCGTCACGTCCGCACCCGCGCCCGTCACCTCGAAGGGGAAGTACATGGTCTGGCTGATGCCGGCCCCGGCGTTGAAGTTGAAGCCGAGCAGCGGGGCCGTATTCGAAGCGTCGAACACGCGCTGGCCCCGGTCGTTGGTGTCGTCCAGGCCGACAATCTCGCGCATCTTTTGCGTGAGGCGCGAGGTCACGCGGCTGTCGCTGGCCGAGGCAATGGCTACGCGCAACGAGTCGCGGAGCAGCTTGCTATACTTGGCCGACAAGCCGAATTCAGCGGCGTTTTCGCGGGTACGGGCCAGCGAGGCCTTGGAGGCGAAAGCGGCTTTGTTGGAGGCGGGTTTTTGACGGACCGAGCCGTCTTTGGCGAACACAAGGCCGCCCACGGTGCCTTGCAGTCCCAGAATGCCAGTTTGAGAGGCCATGAGAAAAAGGGGTAAAAAATGAGAGGAAGAACCCGGCTGCTTTCACTTGCGCGGCTTTGCTACCAGGTGCAGCCAACCCGGTAGCGCCGCTTGATTTCTGAATCGAAGGACCGCCACGACTTTGGCGTCACGGCGCGGCTTGCGCCGCATTTCCACAGGCCCCGGCCGGCCCGCTGCGCGTCCGTCTGTTGCGCGGCCCACGCCGCCACCTTTCGGTTGGGGTCGCAGGCCCAGGCCCACCCGCGCACCACCAGCAGCGAATCCAGCGGCACCGGCCGCCCCGCAGCTGCCACCGTCGCAGTCGGCAGCAGCACCGCGCCCAGCGTCCGGCCGTAGAGGTCCAGGCCGGCCCGCGCCACCAGCACCACGCGGCCCGGAGCCAGCAGCCGCGCCACCGAGTCGGTCGCCTGCGGCCCAAACGCCTGGTCCTGCTCGGGCGCGTCCACACCCAGCAGCCGCAGCCGGTAGGTAGCAGCGCCCGACTGCATGATGTAAGTATCGGCGTCAATGACGCGCACCACGCGGGCCGCCTCAGCGGCAGCCGCGGCGCGCACGGTCAGCGACAGCGGTACACCCAGCTCGCGCTGGCCCGACAGGCAGCCCGCCACCAGCGCCCCGACCAACGCCATTTCGCCCACCCGTAAAATCGTCTGCCTACCCTTCATGCCCCGAACCTACGGCCCGGTTTTAGCGGTTGTATCTTGACCTGCCATTTTTACCCAAAACCCTCCCATTATGCCCCAGGTCTGCATCTGCCCGAAGGAGGCAGCCCAGCTTACCGGCACCAAGTACAGCACGGCCAAGGTCCTCCTGCAGCGCATCCGTAAGCACTTCGACAAGCCCGCCCGCGCCTATGTGTCGGTGGCCGAGTTCTGCCAGTTTACCCACCTATCCGAGGCCGAAGTTTCCCGCGCTCTGAACGCCCGGTAAGCCGGGCTTCGAGTATAGCTGGAGTATGGCATAAGCCACCCTCGCCCGTACCCGCGCCGCTACCGCCGGCACCGTGACGAACTCCGGTGCCGGCTGTTCCAGGCATTGTTGCCACTGGCTTGTTTGGTTTAGGCCGCCGTTGGTTTCACCGCGCAAATCTGGCTGGCCCGCGTCTCCGCGCTGCCGGCAGTGCCCGAGTGGCCTTCCCAAATCCGCCGCATGGTCTGGTGCTGCAGGTCCTCCACGACCTTGGCATAAATCAGGGTCGTTTGAATCTTGGCGTGGCCCATCACCTTTTGCAGCACTTCCACCGGCATTCCGCGCAGCAGGCTTTGCGTGGCGAAGGTGTGGCGGGCCGTGTGGGAGGTCAGCAGCTCGTATTTCGGCACCGATGTTTTCACCATCTCCCCTCCCACCCGCTCCGACACCACCACCGGCGCGGTCAGGCCGGCGTACTTGCCCACCTGTTTCAGGTGCCGGTTCATTACCTGATTAGCCAGCACCGGCAGCAGCCGCGCCCGCTCCCCGTCCCCAGCGTACCGGTCGATGATGGCCCCGGCCGCCTCCGTCAGGTATATACTCACGCCGGTGCGCGTCTTGGTTTGCACCAGCCGCAGCACCCGCGCCCCGTCCCACTCGTGCAGGTTACCCGGCTGCAGCGCCCACACGTCGGAGTAGCGCAGGCCGGTGTGCAGCAGAACAGCAACACGTCCCGTACCCGCGTCAGGTGCGCCGGCAGCATGGCCGTAGTCAGGGCCGCCAGGTCCTCAGCCGACAGCCACATTTTCAGCACGTCGGCGTGCTTGCCCTGCAGCTTGCGCAGCTCCACCGGCACCGACATGGCCCGTTCTTCCCGGCACCACCGCAGAAACACTTTCAGCCCGCGCACGAACGAGGCAATGGTGTTCTGCGCCAGGTTTCTATCAAAGCGCAGGTAGTGCAGCACCCGGTCATGCGTCGCCAGGTCGTAGGTCGTCGGGTCCAGCAGTTCGCCCCGGTCCCGCTCGTAGTTGCCCAGCCAGCTGCACAGCATCTTGCGCTGCCGCAGCGCGTGGTTGGCATAGCCCCGCGCCCGCAACGCCTCCCGGTGCTCGGTATTCAGCACCGTAATGGAATGGGGCGCAGCCGGAACCGCTGCTTCTACCGGCACCGGCCGCAGCACGGCCCGCAGGCCCGCCAGCGTGGGCGCTTCGCCCGAGGCCCGCAGCTTGCGCCACCACGCCAGCGTATCCGCCGCAAGCCGCGCCAGCAGCAAATTCGCTTCTTCCGCCAACGGGTAGGAAGCCCGAAACTTCTGCCGGTCCGCATTCCAGTCCACTGGCTTGCACTTCTCGCCAGTGGCACATTTGAGGCGGGCACCGTCGAAGTACACCACCAGATGCACCGGGCTCCGCCCGGCTGAATCTTTTTTGTCTGTCCGTAAAATGAATTGGGTAACCATACCGAAAAAGGGGGGCGTTAGGGGGGGCATCCCTCGCGTAGGGAACCCCCTGTTTCGCGTCGTGGAGTACCGATTCCCCTAGACGCAAAAAACCCGGAAAACCGCTTTCCCGACGGGAGAAGCTGTTTTCCGGGCCTTCCGGTATTCAGTATTAGTACCAGAGACGAGAATACCCACATCCGTAGTGTACCGTAAGCTGTCATGCACAAAAATGGTATCATATGGCATCCAGAGGCATTTTTCAGAATAATTCATAATAGGCTTGCCATACATTTCAGGGTTTAACACGGAACTCTTGTACCCTATAGTGTACCACAAAAATAGTTTTCCTACCTTGGACCCGGCAACTAAAAACCTGAGGTATGGCAACTATTTCCTTCCATTTGAAGGAGCCAAAGCTGGATAAGCCGTCGGCAATTTTCATGTGGTTCAACCCCCAGAACGGGCAACCACGCATTCGGCTCTACACGGGCGATAAGATTCATCCCGACCAATGGACCGGCGGCGATGTGCAGCGTGCCCTCACCAAAGGCCGCAACATCGACCCCGAAATCAAGCGGGCCAATGAAGCACTGAACGCTAATAACGAGCGGATGAGTAAGCGGCTGCTGACCTATTGGAACGAGTGCCGCGCTACTGGCATCCTGCCTTCTGCCGAAGTCTTGCGACAAATTATCGAGCCGGAAGTGGCTCCCGAGACTGCTCCTCCCCCACCGCCTCTGCTCACCGACCTGCTGGCCTTTAAGGAACGTCGCTCGCGGGTATTGCGCCCAAACACCATCAAAGCATACAAAACACTTCATAATACACTCAAACAATACGAATCCGTTACCGGCTGGCCGTTACGCTATGCAGACCTCACGCTGAACTTCTGGCACGAATTCACGGCTTACCTACTCTCTTTGCCGGTTAAGGGGCGAATAGGTATGGAAGATAACAGCATTGCGAAGCTGCTGGCCCACTTCAAAACCTTTTTGAAGGATGCTCATGAAATAGGGTTGAACCCGTTGCAGGATTTTAGAAAGTGGCGCTGGGCACGGCGCGATGGCGATGTGCTAGCCCTGACCCGCGCCGAACTAACGGCCCTGGAACGAGTAAACCTGACCATGCTGCCCGACGCGGCCCGGCTGGAAAATGCCCGTTCGCTCTTTCTGATTAGCTGCTACACCGGGCTGCGCTTCTCCGACGTGGCCGCCCTCAGGCCTCAGAATCAGCAAGGAGAATGGCTGCACTTAACCGTCGAAAAAACGGCCATCCGGCTGACTGTGCCGCTGCGTGGCAACAGGGCGGTGCCACTGCTGGCCGACCTATGGGCGGGGAAGGTGCATCCGGTATCGAATCAGAAACTGAACGACTATATCAAAGACGTGGCCCGGCTGGCTAAAATTGACACGCCCACGGAACACGTCGAATTCCGAGGTAGCCAACGCACGGCTTCTATCTACGCCAAGCATGAGTTGGTTACGACCCACACTGGCCGTAGAACTTTCGTAACGCTCTCCCTCGAAGGTGGACTGAGCTGGGAAACAATTATGAAGGCTACCGGTCACAAAGACTTCAAGTCATTCCGCCGTTACATTCAAGTGACCCCTGAACGACTGTTGGCTGACTTTGCCCGTGTTTGGGGCGAACAAGAATTGTCAGCTGCTTAATCCTCACTGCTCACGCTATCAACCTCATGCAAGATTTTATTGAGAATCAAGAAATCTACACCAGCTTATTCAAAGGGTATGCAATAATGCCGGAAGACGATGTCAGGCAGAATATACAACAGCTAGGAGTCAAGTATAGGAATACTAGCTGGGCATCATTTGCTTCCTATTTGAAACGCATGAAGAGTACGCTGGAAGAAAGCGCATTGAGCCCGAAACGCAGGTCCTGGGTTTTGGAAATTCTTAACATGCAGATAGAAGAGTACACTTTCTATCACACTATTCCCGAGCGGCGGCCCTATATCAACGAAGGAGACAGGAATGAGTTGAAGCACCGACGCCTTGTTTTAGCAAACGGGGGATTTTTTAACAATGAGGAGGACGTTTGGAAAGAAAGGCAAGCCAAAGGAGAGGTAGCCGACTGGAGAGAGCTTCGCGCACAAGTAATAGTAGCTATAGATGCGAAGCTGCAAATGCTGGATGACAAACTCACTAGAAGTTTAGCCTCTACGGAGCTTGGAAAGCAGATGCCAGCCAACAATGATGTGCCGAATAAAGAAGCCGCTTCAACGGCACTCAACAGCCTTTTCCGCCTTAAATTCACAGTGATTCACTGTGATGCGTTGATGAGGAAGGTGTTCGTTGGAAATGGTTTTGAAAAGCCAACCCATCTTAGTGCTAAAATCTGGGCTCTTCTGTTCGCGTTAGAAGAGAACGGCCTGCTCCGATGTTCGGCAGTAGAAGCAGCAGCGATGGCGGGTGAACACTACGGCTATAAAATGGCTGTCAAACCATCCAAGGTCAAGGAACAATCGAAATACAAGGAGTTTTTTAACAGGCTATCAGTGCAAGTAAAGGAAGGCATAGCCAATAAATATTATGGACCATACAGCGCATAATTTACGCCTGGATTACGCATTTTCGCCCTTTTACGCCCTTAGTACCTCTTTTGAATAACGTGTTCTAGTGTTTGTGCGAGACTTGTGGCACCGGTTTACACCCCCGGTCGCCCATGAAAAACAGCCATATCCCCGCGCTGACTTTTGAAGCCAGCCCAACTTTCCCTCTCCCAGCCGCCAACTGGGCGGAGGTCCTTGCCCCACTTTTTGAGCAGCTCGACCAACAAAGTCGCCGGGCGGCTCGGGAAGAGTACATCAAGCTGCTAACCGAGCAGGAAACTACAACGGCTGAGGCGCGACGCAACGAAGAACCACTCACGGTAAAACAAGCTGCTGAACTTTTGGGCATTACTGCTCAAACGGCCTGGGAATGGCAAAAACGTGGCCTGCTCATGAGCCACCGCATTGGCCGACGCATTTTTTTCCGGCGCGGTGAGGTGCTGGCAGCTCTGCAAGCCCACACGCATCAGGATGGCCGGCGGAAACATGCCAGGCGCAGCGGACCCGTAGCCACGGTTACGGCTCCAGCCAACGACAAGAAAGGGGGCATCAATGGTTAAGCTACCAGCAGGCTTCGGGGCTGATGAACTGGCCGCAGCAATGGTGCTGACCAGCCAGCCCCATACCCCAACCCCGCGCGAGTTGAGCGATGCCCTGACACTGCTGTTCCCCAATGGCGCTGCCCCCTCTGTAGCGGATTTAGTAGCGGGCGGTTTGCTAACCTATACGATTGACAAGCAGCGGCTGCGTGTGCCACCTCTCCTGCTCGGCAACGTATGGCGAGGCTTCGACTCGACAAGTTTCGTAGTGGCAAGGCCCAGTGTTACTCCTCCATCAGTTAAGGCAATAGAGAGGAATGCTATCAGCGAAGCAGTGCCCCTCCCCAACTCTGATTCAGCCGCTACACTCGTCGGACCTGACCGGCTTTTCAGCTACTTTACCGGGCCGATATTTCGAACTAAACCAAGAGCGGCTATCACCGTGCAGCAGTTGCACGCTGTGGTTACCAACCCGCCAACCTACTTACGAGAGCGGATTAGCGCAGCACGAACGGAGTACGAGACAAATGGCAAAAGCGAGAAATACACGGTCCTGAAGACTGGGCTAGACTATTTCACTGTCGGCGGGACTTTTACGCGGCGGCGAGATGATGCGCTGTTGGCTGCTTCAGGCCTGCTTGTCCTAGATTTCGACCAATTGAATGGCCGGATAGAAGAAGCCCGTGCGGCGCTGCTTGCTGATACCGCAATAGCACCGGCACTGGCGCTATTATTCACTAGTCCTTCCGGCGACGGGCTGAAGGTAGTTCTGGCTGCTGACCCCCACCACAGCCGCCTCACCAATTATGAGCGATTAGCCCGGTACTTGGCTGGCCGCTATGGTTGGGGCATAACGCTTGACATGAAAACGGCGGAAGTATCCCGCGCCTGCTTTTTGAGCTGCGACCCTAACGCTTGGCTTGCACCCCACTACCGGGCTGAATCAAGCATTATTGAAGCGCCTCTACTATCAAGTAACTCGTAACTCCTGACAATTGCTGGCAACAATGTTACCTCTAAACCTATCCGAACTAGATGACGCTCCTCCCCTTCTCATTGAACCCAATTCACTGATTTTTGAAGGGATACACAACGATAACTCACTCGACCCTGCCGGAGCACTTACCTGGTGCCTCGATGTCTTTAATGGTGGCGAATGCCCTGGCGACGGACGAAATGACTGGCTAACACGACTATCTCTCTTTTGCAACGAGCGAGGGGTACCTGACCAAGACCTACTTAGCTGGGCGCTGGGGCATGGCCCGCTCCTGAGCCATGGCGCAAAGCGAATAACCAGCACCATTCTCGGCAACTACACGCGCAACCGCCATACCCACGGCAGTCAGCTCTACGTTCCATCCCGGCACGCGGGCAAGTATGCTGCGGTAGCGGGTGCGGCAGCGAATTCTACGCAAAAAGCAGTCTGGGACTCGGATGAGGCTTCTGCAATGCCGGTGCTGCCACTCTTTAGCGATACCCCTTGCATCCCAGAAAGCGTGTATGCGGCCCTGCCTCTATTGCTACAACAGGCGGTGGCGCCCTTCACCGATGAGCGAGAGCGCGATGTGATGCTGACCGGGACGCTGGCCGTGCTCAGCGGCTGTTTCCCGGCATTATGCGGCACCTACGACGGCACCCGTTACGGGGCCAATATTTTTGCCTTTGTCGTGGGTCCGTCTGGGTCGGGCAAAAGTGCCCTGCGTTGGGCTCAATCCTTGGCGGCCCCCGCGCACGCGGAGCGGGTAGCGGCGAGCATGCGCGCTCGTAGCGAGTACAACATTGCCCTGGCAGACTACGCGGCGGCCAAACGGATGGCCGCTAAAGATGATTCAGTCGCTCCTTCGCCCGTGGAACCCGCGTTTCGGCTGCTTTTTATTCCCGGCAATAACAGCGCCGCGAATATCCTCAAAATGCTGTACGAAAACGAGGGGCAGGCCATTATTTGTGAAACCGAAGCCGATACACTGAGCGCGTCGTTGCGGCAGGATTGGGGTAATTTCTCGGATTTGCTACGCAAAGCGTTTCATCACGAACCAGTGAGTTCCAGCCGCAAAACCAACCGCGAATACCTGGAGGTCGAACGCCCTTGCCTAAGCATCGCCCTGACCGGTACGCCGGGCCAGGTTGTGGGCCTGATACCCGATGCCGAAAACGGCTTGTTTAGCCGCGTCCTGTTTTATTGTTTCGACACACCGACTCGCTGGCGGGACGTAGGGCCGGAAGGCGGACGCGGGGAATTGGACGACTACTTTGCCATCCTGGGCCGTCAGGTTCATGACCTCATGAGCCACCTGCCTTTGCCTGGCCCTGAGGATGACAGCACGTTACGCATCGGACTAACGGCAAGCCAATGGAATAGCTTAAATGCTACCGGGCGGCGCTGGCTGACGGAAGGAAAGGCGTTGGCCGAATCAGATGGCGCGGCAGGCGTTGTGTTTCGACTCGGCCTCTCCATGTTTCGGGTCACCATGCTCCTGACGCTGTTGCGCGCCGTCGAACGCGGCAAGGTGCCAGTGGGCCGGCTGCTGGCTACGGATGCTGACCTGAATGCTGCCCTGGCGCTGGGCGACGTGTATCTGGCGCATTCTCTGGCCCTGCTGGCGCGGATGCCACGCTCAACAACTGGCCTGGTCACTCCCCGCGCCAGCTGGGCCAACAAATCTGAAAAGGAGAAAAAGGTCAGGGAATTACACACCCAGGGAATGAGCTTGCGCGACATTGCTCAGCAGACAGGCGTTTCCAAATCCACTGTGGAGCGTTGGGTTAAATAATGTCCCGTTTGTCCCTGTCCCACAAATGGGACAGGGACAAACGGGACAAACCCCGAACGTCAAGGCCAAGTAGTCGGCTATCCGCTGATTCCTGGCTGCCGGCCTCGTTGAATGCGTTGCCGGCGCTGCGCCTCCTGCTCGCGGGCATAGGCGGGACGAGGCGCGGCGGGGGCCGCACTGGCAAACAGTAGGTCTAACGCTTCTTGCAGGGCTTGTTTTTGCGAGTA
>JAYULN010000435.1:0-1614 GCA_043763525.1 Hymenobacter sp. | reverse complement strand
GGGCCAGCTTCTGCTCCGCTGGCACGTCAGGGGCATCGACCAGGGCACGAATCTGGGTCAGGGCCTGCAGGTGCCGGTAGCCCCGGCCCGTGACCTGGCTGGTTAGTTGCTGCGTGGCCGTGCGCTGCTGGTAGAGCGTCTCCTTGACCTGTTCGCGGCACTGATTCGCGGCGCTGGTCATGGTGTGCAGCAGGGTATCGACCAGGGTATCGCTCAACTCGTAGTACTGATGGACCACGAAGCTGAGCAGGTAGAGGTAGCGCCGCTCGTCGCGGCGGTAGAGCTGCGCGGCCCGGGCCCGCAGCACGTACTCGGCGTAGTAGGTGATGGCTTGGTCGGAGAGGCGCAGGCGCTGCCAGAGCGGCTGCAGTTGCTCGAAGAGCTGCCGCAGGGACGCGAAATGCGTCATGCGTTCGCGGATTTCGCCGGCGCGCAGGCCCTGACGGATGCGCTTGAGAAACGTGAGCGGGTAGCGCCGGTCCGCGTACGTCTCCTGGGCGGCGGTTCCATTGGGGCCATCGGCGGCCAGCAGGCGGTCCAGCAATCGCTGCTCAGCCGGGTGCAGGTGCTGCTGCAAGCGGTGGAGCAGCCGTTTCTCGAACGCGAGCAGGGCCCGCGTAATGACGTCGGCCAAGGTATAATAGGTGGGCAGCTCCAGCCGGTGCTCGTGCAGATACAGCACCAGGTAATCAAAGACGGCCGCGGGCTTCAGGTGCAGGCTACTCAGGCGCAGGGCCTCCTGGTACAGCCGCTCCGTCGCGGCCGCATCGAACCGCGCAATGCCCAGGTGCTCGCACACGAGCTGCTGGTGCGCGTAGTACCGGGCATCGGTGTAGCACAGCGGGTCAAAGCCGTCGGGCCCCAGCCCCAGTTGCTGGGCCACGTACGCCACATCGGCCGCGTGGTAGCGGGTGGCCACGTAGAAGCGCTGGCTAATCTGGAAGTAGCCCAGCTGCAAGAGAAACCCAATACGGTTGGCCGGGGCCAGCATCCGGGCAAGGTGCGCATCCGCCCAATCCGGTATGGCAAAGACCCGCGCCTGCTCGGCCGCTGGTACCAGCGGGGGCTGCTCGTAGAGCTCGCGCTTCTTGCCCAGGTGAATCCGCAGGTGCGTGGCCATAAAGGGGCCAACCCGATGGACTTAACGACCGTTATCCCTACTGCTGGTTGATAGCGTTAACGTGCGTGTAAAGCTATCGAAAACCGGTACCTTTACGAGCCGCATTTACCTTATCGCTAACCTGCCCGTTTTGTCCATGATTTTTGGCTACGTCCGCGTCTCGACCAGTGCCCAATCGGCCGAAAGTCAAAAGAGCCTCATCGCCCGCTACCTGGTCGAGCACCGCTGGACCCTGGACGAGTGGATTGAGGTGGAAATGTCCTCCCGCCGCACCGCCGGGCAGCGCCGCCTGCCCGAGCTGCTGGTCAAGGTCGCCGCCGGCGACACCGTGATTGTGTCCGAACTCTCGCGGCTGGGCCGCTCGCTGCACGAGGTGCTGGGCCTGATTGAGGAGTTGATTCACCATAAGCGCTGCCGGCTGATTCTGGTCAAGCAGGGCCTGGACCTGGACCCGCAGAACCACCGCGACATGACCCACAAAATCCTGCTCACGA
>JAYULN010000434.1:0-1614 GCA_043763525.1 Hymenobacter sp. | reverse complement strand
CTCGGTGCTGTCGGGGTTGAAGAACTGGCTGCTGAACGCCTGAATGCTCTCCCATTTACGCGCCCAGTGCGCCGAAATATCCACTACGAAAGCCGGCGAAATGGCGCGGTCCTGGATGTAGTGGTACACGTTTTTGGGCCGCCACGGGGCCTGGGGCAAGCCGTCGTCGCCGAAAGTCTCAATCATGCGCAGGCCCGCCAGAAAGCAGGCATCGGACGCCAGCTGCGCGCCCCGGCCGTGGTCGGGGTGGCGGTCGTGAATGGCGTTGCAGAGCACCACCTCGGGCTGGTAGCGGCGCAGGGCGGCGATGAGCGGCAGCTGGTGCTCGCGGTCGTTCCGGAAAAAGCCGTCGGGCAGGCCCAGGTTTTCGCGCACACTCAAGCCCAGCAGCTGGCTGGCGGCGGTGGCTTCGGCGGCGCGGGTGGCAGGGGTGCCACGGGTGCCTAATTCGCCGCGCGTGAAATCGACAATGCCGATTTTTTTGCCCGCCGCAGCGGCGGCCAGCAGCGTGCCCGAGCACGACATCTCCACATCATCGGGGTGCGCCCCCAAGGCCAGCACATCAAGCTTAATCACTGATTTCAGATGCTTTAAATGATTACGCCAATTACGACGCAGTTACGATAATCCCCTGCCCCACCGCCAATTCTCGCCAAGCATCGTCAACCAGAAATCAGCGAAATCACGGTTAATCAGCGCACATCAATGATGTTACTTGATGCGCAGCTTCTTGCCGGGCTGCAGGGTTTTTACGCCGGGATTCAGCTTTTTCAGGGTGCTTACGCGCACACCATACTTTTCGGCCACTTCCGACATGGTATCGCCCGAGCGCACTTTGTGCGACACCACCTGCCGGGCGCGGGAAGGCCGGCCACTCCCACCACTGCTCCGGCCGCTGCTGCTCCGGCTCCGGCCGCGGCCAACGGCCCGGCTGTAGTAGTTGAACAGCGCCGAGGTAATGGTAAAATTGTCTTTCCGCAGCTTGTAGTCGGGAAAGTCGTACATCAGGGCCGGGTTGATGGGGTTGCCCTGGTAGCGCACCTCAAAATGCAGGTGCGAGCCCGTGCTTCGCCCCGTGCTGCCGCCGTAGCCGATGAGCTGGCCGGCTTTAACGAAGGTGCCCACCGTTACAAGCGACTTGCTGAGGTGTCCATAAATCGTCTCCAGGCCGTTGTAGTGCCGCACCAGGATGTAGTTGCCGTAGCCCCCGCCATCCCAGGCGCTGATGCGCACCACGCCATCGAAAGCCGACTTTACCGAGTCGCCGGTTTCCAGGTCCAGGTCCATGCCGTAGTGCCAGCGGTAGCCCCGGAAGGCGAAGCCCGAGGTAACAGGCGTAGTAACCAGCGGCATTTTGGCGTAGCGCTGGCGGGACAGGTCGGTCAGTTTTAGCTTTAGCGAGTCGCGGTAGCTGCGGCCATCCACCCGGTACGGGTTCACGCTGTGCGTATCCCAAATAGAATAGTAGCCCGCCACCTTCACCCACGAAGAATCAATTAACACCTCCTCCGACATCTCCACGATTTCGGAGCTGCCGTTATTCAGCGTCGTGGTGTCTTCGCTCACGATGCTGAGCTTTTTAGCGGGGTTAAAATAGATGGATTTCGCCGCGTC
>JAYULN010000433.1:0-1615 GCA_043763525.1 Hymenobacter sp. | reverse complement strand
GCTGTGGGATGTGCTGAGCCTGGTGGGCTGGGCCTGGCAGCTTGACGCAGCCGTGGTGCCCGGCTTCGAGCACCGGGGCCGGACGTATCTACTCCCGGAGGCGCAGCTGCTCGATGCCGTGCTGGTGGAGTACGCGATGGCCAGCGTGTTCTTTCACCAGTTCACCAAGCCCACCAACCCCCAGCCCCGCGCCCTCGACCAGTTGGTGGCCACGCTTTGCCGCCCGGCCGCCGCTGGCATCGACGAGAACGACCCGAAATGGGATGGCCAGCGCCGCGAGCGCTACAACTCCAAGCTGGCCGAGGCCCGCGCCCTGGAACTGGCCGACCTGCCGCTGGCCGTGAAAATCGTGGTGCTGCACCGCTTTCTGGATGCCGAGCGCTTCATCCACCGCGCCTACGCCGACCTGTTCAAAAAGCCCGAGCTGGCCGGCGACAGCGACGGCCCGGCCCCGAAGCCCCGCCCGACCGGCGACGGCACCCAGGTACTGGAGATTCTGGCTGACCTGGCCGAAAACGGTACCTACGGCACCTACGACCAGGTCGCCTACACCTCCCTGCACACTGTTTTTTTCAACCTGGCCAAAAAGGCCCGTCGCCGGCGCGAAGCCGAGAGAGAATAAGTTATGGAAATTTCCGAAGCGGGCCTGGCCCTGATTAAGCGCGAAGAGCGGTTCATGGGCCGCCTGTACTACTGCGAGGCCGGCCGCCCCACCATTGGCTACGGCCACGTCATCCTGCACGGCCAGGAGCACCTGCTACATACCACCCTCACGGAGGCGGAGGCCTCCGATATGCTGCGCCACGACGTGAGCCGCGATTACGGGGCTTACGTGGCCAGTCGGTTGCACCACCCGGTGCGCCAGCATCAGTTTGATGCCATGGTGTCGCTGGCCTACAACATTGGCACCGGCGGCTTTGCCAAGTCCTCGGTGCTCACGCTGGCCAACGCCGGCAGCACCGATGCCGCCGCCATCACGGCCGCGTTCGGGCTGTGGAACAAGTTTACGGACCCCGTCAGCAAGCAGCGCCGGGTGAGCGTCGGCCTCACCGCCCGCCGCGCCCGTGAGGCCGCGCTTTACCTGTCATAGTGATGCGGACTACCTTCTTTGCTCGTTTAATCTTGGGAGTGGTCGCCAGCTTGTTGGTACTGTTTCTGTTCGCCTGTGCCAGCAGTCGCCAAACGGCTGAGCCCACGCCGGCGGCTACCTCGCTCAGCAGCTGCGTAGCCCTTGACTCGCTTGCCCGCTTGCCGGCGTACCTGGTGCCGGCCCCGGCCGGCAGCAGCCCGCGCCAGCGCCGGCAGTGGCAGCGGGCCCAGGCCGCTAACCTGGCCCGTGCCGGCGTGCTGCCCACCACCGTTAAAATCAAGCATAGCGCGGTGGCCACCGCGCCCGGTGCCGTGGCCGTCACCAAACCCGAAGCCTCGGTAGCGGCCGGGCCGGGGGCGGTGGCCACCACCGTCACCAGGCCCAAAGGCCCGGTGGCGGCTGGCCCCGGCAGCAATGCCACGGCCACGACCCAAAGCGGCCTTTCGTACTGGTGGCTGCTGGTACCCCTGGCCGGGCTGCTCTGGTGGCAGCGGAAACGGTTGGCCCTGCTGTTTTTATGAGTAG
>JAYULN010000432.1:0-1616 GCA_043763525.1 Hymenobacter sp. | reverse complement strand
TTCTCCAGCCAGTTGCCGAAGCGGCCGGTGCCGGTGCTTTCGGGCTTCCAGTTGATGGTTTTGTTGAGCTCGATGAGCCGGTCCTTCACCGCCGTGGTCTTGATGAACCAGGAATCGAGCGGGTAGTAGAGCACGGGTTTGTCGGTGCGCCAGCAGTGCGGATAGGTATGCTCGTACTTCTCCACTTTGAAGGCCGTGCCGTCGCCCTTCATCTTGATAACGATGCTCTCGTCCAGCGTCTTGTAGTCGGCTCCCGACTCGTCGTGGCCGTCGTAGTTTTTCACCCAGCGGCCCGCAAACTCGCCCATTTGGGGCACGTAGCGGCCCGTCCGGTCCACAATGGGACCGAGCGTGCCTTCGGCATCCGGCACCATCAGCGCCGGGATGTCGGCCAGTTGCGCGGCCCGGAAGTCATCGGCCCCGAACGTGGGTGAGATGTGCACGATGCCCGTGCCGTCCTCCGTGGTTACGAAGTCTGCGGGAATAACACGGAAGGCATCTTCTTCGCCTTCGAATGGCGTGAAATCAAACAGCCGCTCGTACTTGATGCCGACGAGTTCAGTGCCAGTGAATTCAGCTAAAATTTTCCAGTTAGTTATTTTGCCTTTTTTGTAGTTGAGCACTGCATCTGTTGACGACAAAGAATCAACCCATACATTTTCTTTATCATCGTCATATACTGGCTCATAACGCAAATACATATGGTCGCCAACCTTGATATCTTTTAAGCTGCTTCCGTCTAAATCGAAGTAAGCTTGAAGACGGTTTTCAGCTAGAATCACTACTTGCCGGCTTTTCTTCCCTGGAAGTGGATAAGGGTTATAAGTCCTTACGGCATAATATTTAATCTTAGGCCCTACTGCTAATGCAGTATTGGCAGGTAATGTCCAAGGCGTAGTTGTCCACGCCAAAATGAAGACATTATTTTCACCAGCAACTTCAAACAGTTTCTCAGAAGCCGCATCCCGCTTCACCTTGAACTGCGCCACTACGGTCGTGTCCTTCACGTCTTTGTACGTCCCCGGCTGGTTCAGCTCGTGCGACGAAAGGCCGGTGCCGGCGGCCGGCGAATAGGGCTGAATGGTGTAGCCCTTGTATAGCAGGCCCTTGTCATAGAGCCGCTTGAGCAGCGCCCAGCAGCTTTCGATGTACTCCGGCTCAAAGGTTACGTAGGGGTCGTCGAGGTCGACCCAGTAGCCCATTTTCTCGGTCAGGTCGTCCCACTGCGCCTTGAAGCGCATGACGGTTTCCTTGCAGCGCTGGTTGTAGTCGGCGATGCTGATTTTGTGGCCGATGTCCTCCTTCGTGATGCCCAGCTCCTTCTCCACCTGCAGCTCGATGGGCAGGCCGTGGGTGTCCCAGCCGCCTTTGCGGGGCACTTGCTTGCCCAGAAGCGTCTGGTAGCGGCAGAAAATGTCCTTCACCGTGCGCGCCATCACGTGGTGGATGCCGGGCGCGCCGTTGGCCGAAGGCGGGCCTTCGTAAAACACGAACGTGGGCTGGCCTTCGCGGCTGCTCACGCTCTTCTCAAAAATGCCGTGCTCCTTCCACCAGGCGAGGATGTCCTCGCCGAGCTGGCCGTAGTTGAGCGGCTGCTTGTATTCGGGGTATTTCAT
>JAYULN010000431.1:0-4068 GCA_043763525.1 Hymenobacter sp. | reverse complement strand
TTGGGCTGGTCGTAGTACAGGGGCAGCACGCGGGTTTCGAGCACGTCGAGCAGCGTGGTGGCCTCCTGGTCATCCTTCACGGCGTCGGGCAGGTGCTCATCGGCGTGGGCGATGAGGAAGCCGTTTTCGCCGTCGCGGCAGAACTCCGGAATCCAGCCATCGGCAATGCTCAGGTTTACGCTGGCGTTCATGGCGGCGGTCATGCCGCTGGTGCCGCTGGCCTCGCGGGGAAAGCGGGGCGTGTTCAGCCAGATGTCGGAACCCTTTTTGAGGGCGGCTGACAGGCCCAGCTCGTAGCCGGTAAGCACGGCGCAGTTCTTCAAATGAGCGGTGCGCTTAATGATTTCATTGAACAAGGCCACCGCGCCATAGTCTTTGGGGTAGGGCTTGCCGGCCCAAATCATCTGAATGGGGCGCTTGGCATCGGTGGCCAGCGCCACAAACCGCTCGAAGTGGTGCAGAATGAGGTCGGCACGCTTGTAGCCGGCAAAGCGGCGGGCCCATACCACGGTCAGCACTTCGGGGTCGAAGAGGTTGCCGGTCTGGTCGGCCACTATTTTGAACAAATCCTGCTTCAGCTCCTGCTTGCGGGCGAGCAGGGCGGCATCGTCCTTGCCTTTGAGGGCGGCGGCCAGTTGCGGGTCGCGCCAGTAGGCCCCGTTCTGGCTGTTGGTGATGGGGATGATGGGGCAGGTGCCCGCGTGGTGGCCCCACATATCGAGGCTCACGAGGCCATGCACCTTGCTCACGGCGTTGGCTTTGCGGGCAAAGCGCAGGGCGGTGAGGGTGTAGTTGAGGGCATCGGCGGCGTCGATGCGGGCCACGCGGCGGATTTCTGCTTCGGGCACCGAGCCGAAGAAGCTCATGTCGGTCAGCAGCTTCATGGGCCGCTCCTCGTTGCCGGCCAGCTCGGGGGTATGCGTCGTGAACACGAGGCGCTTTTGCACCTCCGCCAAGTCGCGGCCGTACTTTTCGTAGAGGTAAAATGCCAGCGGCAGGCCGTGGCCCTCGTTGAGGTGGTACACGTCGGTTTTACGGCCGAGCAGGTCGAGCAGCCGCCCGCCGCCCACGCCCAGCAGAATGCTCTGGGCCACGCGGGCGGCCGCGTCCGGGTCGTAGAGGTGGTGCGAAATGGTGCGCGAAAGGTGGTCGTTTTCGACAATGTCGGTGGTGAGGAAGAACATGGGCACCGTGCCAAACACCTCGGGGGCCAGGTACAGGGCCTTCACCCGCACATCGGCCCCGTGAATGGTGATGGGGAACACCAGGCCGGTATCCCGCAGGAAGGAATAGTGCTTCTGACGGAAGTCGGCCCGCATCGACTGGTCTTCGTTGCGGCCCTGGTCATAGTAGCCAAAGCTCCACAGAATGCTGATGCCCACCAGGTTCTGCTTCAGCTCGTAGCCCGAGCGCATGTGCGAGCCCGCCAGGAAGCCCAGGCCGCCGGAGTAGGTTTTCAGGGATTGGTCGATGGCGAACTCCATCGAGAAATACGCCGCCGCCGCCTTGTACTTGGCCGCTGGCGCGTAGGGTTTAAAGGTAAAAGCCATGAAGAATGAAACACACGGACCACAGCCGCGCCGGGAAAAAAGGCAAGGTGAGAAAACGGGCGGCCAACCGTTCAGCCGCAGCCCGATGGGGGCGTAAGGTCCGAAGCATTCGGCAAATAATACTGTGATTACTGGCAATGCTGCCCGCTTTCTACCGAATCGATACCGGCAATAACCAGCACACAATCAAGCACAAAGGCAACGCATTGACTTTTCGAGATATAACCATCATTCGGCCCGGCGGTGCGGGCTTTCCGTGGCAAGGCTGGCGGCGGGGGCAAGCGCAGACGAGATACGCCGTTGGGCTACTCCTGACCTTGCACCGTCATTGCATTATGGCATGCAATAGGGCATAAATTCATGAGAAATTCATAAATAAAAGCCCCATTTTTAGAAAAAGACACAATTTTTTAACCTCAACCATAGCTCGGCACCTAAATAATTACCTTAGCTTTGCTGCCACATTTTTCACGATTTCAAGCTCATTTTCAAACGTATGCGCATGACATTTTCAGTTCGCTATCTGGTGGCACCACTTCTGGGGGCCTTGTTGTTTGCAAGCTGCTCCAAGTCGGAGCTCTCGCCGGATACTCCTACTCCTGGGGCCGCTGCTATTCTGCAGAGCGTTTCGGCCCCCGGTTTCCCCGAAGGTTTTGAAGCCGGCACCAAAACCGCCTACACCACCGGCAGCGTAACGCTGGGCTCGGGCTCCTGGACGCTGAACGACGCCCTGCTGGGCAACACCACGTCCGACCCCAAAACGGGTGCGCAGTCGGCGCGGGTGCGTAACAGTGGCTCGCTGAGCATGAACTTCGACCTCACCGGCGGGGCCGGCGTGGTAACCGTAGCCCACGCCGTGTACGGTACTGATGCCAGCGGTACCTGGGAACTGTGGGCCTCCGGCAACAGCGGCAGCACCTACTCCAAGGTGGGCAGC
The DNA here is from genome assembly GCA_043763525.1 of Hymenobacter sp. GTDB lineage: Bacteria > Bacteroidota > Bacteroidia > Cytophagales > Hymenobacteraceae > Hymenobacter. Next base: position 1,581 of record JAYULN010000431.1, on the reverse strand, counting down.
ACCATCACCAGCAGCAGCACCGCGCTCAGCACGGCCTCCTTCACCGTGAACCTGACCGGCACCGTGCGCCTGCAGGTGCGCAAAACCGACACCGGCACCGGCCGCCTCAACTTCGACAACATTACGGTGGAGAGCTACGCCGGCACCACTCCTCCCCCCACCGGGGGCGGCACCACGCCTCCCCCCACCGGGGGCGGCAAGAAATTCCTGTTTGATGCCAGCCACGCCGAAACGGCCGGCAACGCCGACTGGGTGCTCGACGTGGATGCCGGCGTAGTGCCGCGCTTCCCCACCCCGGCGGCATCGGGCATCACGGCCAGCACGCCCGAAACCTACTGGACGGCCGCCCTCTCCTCGTGGGGCGTGGCCCTGGTGAAGCTGGGCAACACCGTGGAGAACCTGCCCGTGGGCACGGCCATCACCTACGGCAACACCGCCAATGCCCAGGACCTGGCCAACTACAGCGTGTTTGTGGTGGATGAGCCCAACACCCTGTTCACGGCTGCCGAGAAAGCCGCCATTGTGAATTTCGTGAAGAACGGCGGCGGCTTGTTCATGATTTCGGACCACACCATTTCGGACCGCAACGGCGACGGCTACGACTCGCCCGCCATCTGGAACGATTTGATGACCAACAACACGGTGCAGGCCAACCCCTTCGGCTTCAGCATCGACCTGACCAACATTTCGGAAACCACCAGCAACGTACTGGCCAGCAGCACCAACACCATTCTGAATGGTTCGCGGGGAGCCGTGACCCAGTTGAAGTATAGCAACGGCGCTACCATCACCAAAACCAGCGGCTCGGTGGCCACGCCGCTCATCTGGCGCGGCACCTCGGCCCAGGGCAGCACCAACATCATGTGCGCCAGCAGCACCTACGGCACGGGCCGCGTGGTAGTAATTGCCGACTCGTCGCCGGCCGACGACGGCACCGGCAGCCCCGGCAACACGGTGTACCCCGGCTGGACGGAGATTGCCAGCCACGCCAAGCTGCACATGAACGCCTCGCTCTGGCTCGCCAAGCAGCAGTAAATCATTGCCTGGCTGCGATTTAGCAGTCAGTTTTTTGAAAACCCGCAACCGGAATCGGTTGCGGGTTTTTTTATACTTGTTCCCGGGTTGCGGGTGGTGGAAGGTCAAATCAGCCGTTACTTTTGGAGCCTTTCGGCTTCCTGCCACTATATTTTTCGCCGAATGAACATTTTCCGGTTGCTGCTGGCGGCGGCCGTTCCGCTGTTCGCTTTCGCTTCCCCTGTTTCGGCGCAGGTGGGCCTGCTTATGGCGGCCACGCGCACGGCCGTTAGCGCCGGCATTCTTATCGCCAACGCCAATGCCAAGGCGGCCCCCGGCGTTCGCATCGACCCAACTTATTGGTGGGTGGGCATGAAAAACCCCCAGTTGCAGCTGCTGGTGCATGCCCCGGCCGTGTCGGGTGCCACGGCCAGCCTGGTGCCCTACCCCGGCGTGACGCTGGAAAGCGTGCAAAAGACGGAGAGCCCCAACTACCTCGTGCTCAACCTACTCATCGACCCAACTACCAAGCCGGGCTTGCTGGAGCTGGAGCTGGAGCTGGAGCTG
>JAYULN010000430.1:0-1618 GCA_043763525.1 Hymenobacter sp. | reverse complement strand
AGTACTGGCTCACGCGCCCCTTCCGGGGCAGCTGAAACTGCTGCTGCCGGCCGCGCCAATCTGCCGTCTCGCCAAAATCAATACCTTAGCCGCATGGCCACTCCCTCGCTTTCCATTCCGACTCCCTGCGCCCAGCCCTGGGCCGCCATGCGCCCCACCGCCGACGGCCGCCACTGCGGAGCCTGCCAAACCGAAGTTGTGGACTTCACCCGCCTCAGCGAGGCCGAGATACTGGCCTATCTGGCGCGGCGCGGGGGGCGGCCGGTGTGCGTGCTGGCTAACGCCAGCCAGGTAGGGTCGGCCCCGGCCACGCGCTGGCGGCAGTGGCTGCTGGCGGGGCTGGCGCTGCTGGGCTGGCACCCGGTTACGTCGTGCGCTACCAAGCCGCCCCGGCAGTTGCCGGCGCAGGCTACGGCCACTGCTGGCCCGGCCACCGCCCAGGCGCAGCAGCTAATCATTCGGGGCCAGGTGCTGGACGGGGCCAGCAAAACCACCGTGCCACAGGTCAGCGTTTTCATCAATGGTACCCAGTTCGGAACCGTAACCGACGAGCAGGGCCGCTTCGAGCTGGTGATGGCCGCCGACTGGGCTCCCATTGCCGGCGGCACGCTGGAGCTGAAGTTTGTGGGCAACCCCTTCAACTTTCAGGAGCAAACCCTAAAGCTTGATACCCGCGCCACGCCCCGGCCCGCGCCGCTGGTAGTGCGCCTGGCCTCGGTGCCCAATCGGGGCCAGATAATGGGCAAGCTGCGGATGCCGGAAGCGCCCGTAAAACCGCCGCTGAAGTAAGGCAGCGGCTAAACTTTTCTGCCCCAAACCGCCTTTTGGCAGGGTATGAAAGTTTTGCGTTTTGCCCTCGTTTATCTGCTGGCTGCTGCCTGCATTCCCCTCAAGCCCACTACCAAGCACGACTTGTTCCCTGGCGCGGCGCAGCTGCCGCTTGAAGAAGCGCCGCACCCCAAAAACTCGCTGGAATGGTGGTATTTCACCGGCCACCTCAAGGACGTGGCTACCGGCCAGACCTTCGGTGTGGAATACGTTTTTTTTCACTTTAACCCCGACGGTAAGCAGGATTACCAGATGGTGAACTTCGCCCTGAGCGACCCCCAAACCCAGCAGTTTCGCTACGACTACCAGCTGGGCAAAGTAGCCCAGCCCCTCACCGCCACGCTGCCCATCAGCCTGAGCCAACTGAAAGCCGACCAGACCTGGACGCTTACCGGGCAGGAGGGCAGCTACCAGCTGCAGGCCCGCATGGCCGCCATCGGCCCGAACAAGGCCGGGCAGGCCATCAACCTCAGCACCACGCCGGCCAAGCCCGTTCTCCTGCATGGCGGCACGGGCTACGAGCAATATGGCCCGGTGGCGCGGGCGGGCTACTATTCCTATCCGCGCCTGGCGGCCACGGGCACCATCGAAGTGGCGGGCCAAACCCACCAAGTAACCGGCGAGCTGTGGTACGACCGGCAGTGGAACTGCGGCGGCGTGAACAAGAAAAACGTGGCCTGGGACTGGCTGAGCCTCCAAATCGACCAGACCCGCGAGGAGCTGATGCTCTACACCGTGCACGATACCAAAACCAGCCAGCACATTGGTGGCGGCTCGCACTTTGGCCCGC
>JAYULN010000429.1:0-4072 GCA_043763525.1 Hymenobacter sp. | reverse complement strand
ACAAGGTGGCGATGGAGAAAGGCCTGCGTTTCGCTATCCGTGAGGGTGGCCGTACGGTAGGTGCCGGTCAGGTAACCGAAGTTCTCGACTAGTTTTAGATTATATTGCTAAATGTGAAAACGTCCCTGAGCAATCAGGGGCGTTTTTTTTATGAAATTTTACGCTGATAATTAATGACTTAATCCCGCCCCCTTTTTGAGCTTAAAGAAATATGTCTTGACAACAGTAATGGTATATCATATATTGTTCGTGAAAGCGACGTTGCTTTCCCCCATAACTCCTCCACATTTATGCCTACTAAATTGAGAATGACCATTTTACTGCTGGCATCATTCGCGGGAATCGTGCTATACGCTTGTACGAAAAGCCAAGACCCAATCGCTCAACCAACAACCACGACGCAACAGCAAAACATGGCCCAACTGCCGACGGTAACCCTGGTACCGGGTCAGGTGGTGCATTCGGAGCTAATAAAAGCTATGGCTGGCGACCAACTAGTGAGAGAATTCATTCTCACCGATTTGGAATTCACCACGCATTATGCTGAATGGTACCGTAGACTTAATTTGGCTGAACGGGAAAATCGGAACAAGGTGGTTAATGAAGACATCAGAGCAGGTAAAATCCTTGTAGACCCGTCGCGTGCTAAGGGGGAGTCGGTGGCATATAAAACGATTCAAAACAGCCGGATAATTCAGATGAATGCGAAATATCCACTGCTCAAATCTCTAAATAACGAGGAATTTGCATCTGTACAAAACCGAGTTTTCAACGCGGTTACGGAAGGCATGCCAGCTTTTTTGGCTGGCGGTTGCGCAGCCGGCTATCATGCCTGTCATGCAGCTGGTGGTAACGAGAACGGATGCGTTGCCGGTTATTATGCTTGCATTGCAGCAGACCCGGACAAATGGTAGGTTGCGAGACGAATCACTCAGCCGTAAACCTGCTTCCGAAACTTCGGGAGCGGGTTTTTTGCGCTGAGTCAGTAGCTAGTATTTGTTTTCTCTTCTGTTTCTCTTACCTTTGCACTCCCTTTAGCGAAATGCGCTTTATGGGAATGTCAATAAACGAGTGTAGTTCAAGGGTAGAATAGAGGTCTCCAAAACCTTTGATGGGAGTTCGAATCTCTCCACTCGTGCAATTTGGGCCAGTTGGTCCGCTCCATGTCGTTATCAGCAGCAATGCTGTTTTTTCCTCACCCAATGGACAAACTGAGTAATTATATCCGCGCCACCGTCGAGGAAATGCGTTACAACGTAACGTGGCCCTCGACGACGGAACTGCAAAAAAGCGCCGGCCTGGTGCTGATTGGTTCGCTCGTGTTTGCCGTGGTCGTAGGGGTCATGGATATCAGCTTTGAGTCGGTACTTAAAGCGTTTTACAACTCGTTTCGCTAATCAGCAGTCAAGATGGGCGAATTGAAATGGTACGTGGTTCGCTCAGTGAGCGGCCAGGAAAAAAAAGCCAAAAACTACCTCGAAACAGAGCTCGGCCGGCATAGCCTGACTGAGCTTGTTCCACAGGTACTAATTCCGGTAGAGAAGGTATTCGAGATGCGCAACGGCAAGAAGCGCGTCCGCGAACGGAATCTTTATCCCGGCTATATCATCATCCACGCTGACCTCAGCCACGGTGAAGTTGACCACATCATCACCAGCACGCCTGGTGTAATTGGTTTCCTTGGTGATAAAGACAAGAAGGACGCGGCCAACAACAAGCCCGTTCCCCTGCACATCTCCGAAGTAAATCGCATCCTCGGCATCGTGGATGAAGCCGAACAGCAGACCACTGCTACCCTCGACAAGCCTTACGTAGTGGGCGAACTAGTGAAAGTGGTAGATGGCCCTTTCAATGGCTTCTCCGGCAATGTCGACGAAGTATTCGAAGAGCGTAAAAAACTCAATGTAGTTGTGAAGATTTTCGGCCGCTCGCAGCCGGTGGAACTCAGCTACACCCAAGTAGAAAAAGAAGTCTAGTCAGTTGTCCGTTGCTAGCTGTTGGTTGTCAGGAAAATAAGTCTGAACACCAACAACTGACAATAATCAACTAACAACTAAATAAATACCACGCCGACTAATTGCTCCGGGTCGGCGGGGCTTCCAAACAGGAGTTTACTAAACTGAGGTAAGCACGAGTTACGACGTAGGAGCCACAGCCAACACAATCAAATGGCCAAAGAAATCAGAGGTTATCTGCGCTTGCAGATAAAGGGAGGCTCAGCGAACCCATCGCCGCCGGTAGGACCTGCACTTGGTAGCAAAGGCTTGAACATCATGGAGTTTTGCAAGCAGTTCAATGCGCGCACCCAAGATAAAGCCGGCCAAGTTTGTCCTGTACTCATCACCATGTACACCGACAAGTCGTTCGACTTCGTGGTGAAAACGGCACCGGCTCCGGTGCTGCTCATGGAAGCTGCTAAGTTGACGAGCGGTTCGAAAGAGCCGAACCGGAACAAAGTAGGCTCCGTGACGTGGGACCAGGTACGCACCATCGCCGAAACGAAAATGGTTGACTTGAACGCCTTTAAGGTGGAGTCGGCAATGAAGTCGGTGGCTGGTACGGCCCGCAGCATGGGTATTACCATCAGTGGCACTTCTCCTTTTGCTGAATAATTAAACGGAGAAACGACAGATGGCAAAAATCACAAAAAAGCGCAAGGAAGCCCTTGCCAAACACGACCTGACGCAGATGCGCAGCCTCGTGGAAGCCGCAATCGTGGTGAAGGATATTACCTACACCAAATTTGATGCTTCGGTAGATATTGACGTTCGCCTCGGCGTGGATCCTCGCAAAGCGGACCAGATGGTTCGTGGCGTGGCCACCCTGCCCCACGGCACCGGCAAAACCGTTCGCGTGCTGGCCTTGGTTACTCCCGACAAGGAGGCCGAAGCCTTGGCCGCCGGTGCCGACTTCGTGGGTCTGGACGACTATATCTCCAAAATCGAGAAAGGCTGGACCGACATCGATGTAATCATCACCATGCCCGCCGTAATGGCTAAGGTAGGTCGCCTGGGCCGTGTGCTCGGTCCCCGTGGTCTGATGCCGAATCCGAAGTCGGGCACCGTAACGACCGACGTAGCCAAGGCTGTGCAGGAAGTGAAAGCAGGTAAAATCGACTTCAAGGTTGACAAAACCGGTATCATTCACTGCTCGGTTGGTAAAGTATCGTTCGATGAGAAGATGCTGGCCGAAAACGCCCTGGAGATTATCCAGACGTTGGGTCGCCTGAAGCCCTCTTCGTCGAAAGGCACCTACATCAAGAGCATCACGCTCAGCAGCACGATGTCGCCCGCCGTTCCGGTGGACAGCCAGGTAAACTCCGCTAGCTAATTTAACCAACCAAACATGACTCGGGAAGAAAAACAAACCCTCGTGGATGAGTTGAGCGGAAAGATTCAATCGCACAACTCGTTCTACATTGTCGATGCTTCGGTGATGTCGGTAGCGAAAATCAACGAGTTTCGTCGTCTGTGCTTCAACCGCGGGATGGAATACAAGGTGTACAAAAACACCTTTATCCGGAAAGCGCTGGACACTTTGGGCCACGACACTTCGGAGATGGATACCGCGCTGAAAGGCCAGTCGGGCGTGTTGTTCTCGCAAGAGAGCGGCTCGGCTCCTGCCAAACTGCTGCGCGACTTCTACAAATCGCAGGCTTACGGCCGCAACGTAACGCCCAAGCCCGTACTGAAAGGCGCTTATGTGGATGCCAGCATCTACATCGGTTCCGACCAGCTCGAAGGTCTGACGACCCTCAAAGGCAAGCAGGAGTTGCTCGGCGAACTTATCGGCCTGCTGCAATCGCCAGCCAAAAATGTTATCTCGGCTCTTCAGAGCGGTGGCAACAAACTGGCCGGTATCCTCAAAACGCTTTCCGAAAAAGAGGCCGCCTAAGCGCCAATCTTCTTTTTCGACTTCAACAATAAATTTTCAACAACACATTTTTTTAACAATCTACAGAAATGGCAGATTTGAAAGCATTCGCTGAGCAGCTTGTAAACCTGACGGTGAAAGAAGTAAACGAATTGGCAACCATCCTGAAGGACGAGTACGGCATCGAGCCCGCTGCTGC
>JAYULN010000428.1:0-4072 GCA_043763525.1 Hymenobacter sp. | reverse complement strand
ACGGCCTGGAGGTGTTCAAAAAATCGAAAAGCGGCTGCTGCTAAAGTGCCTCCAGAGGCTGGAAACACAGTTTAATATTTTGGTGCGGGTGCCCTGCTTAGTTTATGTTCACAACTATAGCGGCAGCAAAACGGCTACAGTTAATGGTTCTTCACTTGCTGCTAATGGAAGTCTGACTCTCATTTTCGATGGCGCAACTTGGATTGCTCTTTAATCAGCACGACCATGAACCGATGCCTCAAAAGTTTCGAACCTCCTAAGGTCGCGCTTGCTCTGATGCTGGTGTGTGGTGCTATGGCAGCACACCAGCCAGGGCCAGGCCCTCTATAACGGCGTGGGTGGCCTCGTCGCCCTCACCGACTCGGTGCGCTACGTGCGCGGCAATGTGGAAAATACCGGCGAGTTCGACCTGACCACCGCGGCTGGCAGCTTACCCAACCGGCTCTTCATTGATGAAGGCAACCTCCTGAACACGGCCACCGGCAAGTGGGTGGCCAGCAAAAGCACGGTCGTGCTGATGGGTATGAACTCCCACGTAATCAGCATGAACGGCGCTACGCTCTGCAACCTGCGCCTCGACAACCCGGCCGGCACCACGCTGGGCTCGGATGCCACGATAGCTGCCGGCTTGCGGCTGGCTACGGGCAACCTGACCACCACGGCTGCCTTCGGCTGGCGGCTGGCGCAAGCGTGTTGGGCCCCGGCCCGGCGGGTACCGAAGACGACCACCACTGCGTGCAGGGCAGCCTGGTGCAGCAGCGAGCCGTGCGCGGCACCGAAACCGTCGACTTTGGCAACATGGGCTTCGTACTGAAGCCTTAAGGCCAGGCGCTGACCCTGACGGTAGACCGCCGCAGTGGCCTGAACCAACTGAACTACTCGTATGCTCAAAGCCCGGACTTTACCGGCAAGCGCAGCATCGACCGCATCTGGCGGCTCGGCACTGCCGACGGCCTAAGCCCCGCGCAGCCGGTGGCCCTGACCCTGGCCTGGCTACCCGACAACGACCACGGCCTGGATTTCGGCAGCGGCCTGGCCCAGGTGTGGCGCTCGACCAACCACGGCCTGAGCTGGATGAAAACCGGCGAGCCCCAGCCGGCCCTCGGGCGTTCGGTGACGGTAGCTACCGCCGAGCTCAACGCCTGGTACACGGTGAGCCTGAGCGGTAGCAAAGCACCCGCCCCGACCAACCAGACCTTGTTTGCCGGCACCGTTCGCCGGGCCGACGCGGTGCTGACCTGGTCGACCGCCACGAAGCCGAGCAACGGCTGGTACGTTATCGAGCGGTCGGCCGACGAGCAGCACTGGCGCGAAGTCAGCCGGCAGCCCATTGCCAGCCAGCGCTGGTCGCCGGCGGCCTCCACGGCGATTGATAAGAACGTGGGCACCACGGCCACCACGCTCTACTACCGCCTGCGGCAGCTCGATACCGAGGGCAACAACCAATTCAGCAGCCGCTTAACCCTGCACTTTGCCGGGCCACCGGTCTTCAAGCGCGAAGCCTACCCAGTGCCGTTGCAGGAATTCCTCACGCTCGACCTGATGACTTCCGGAAAGGGGGCGGTGCAGATTGAGCGCTACGACATGGCCGGGCGACTGATGGTTAGCCGGCAGGAAACGGTGGCCGCCGGGGCCAGCCGGTTCCAAATCGATGTGCGGACGCTGGCCACTGGCGTGTATACCCTGCGCGCCCGCCAGAGCGACCAGTACTTCACCCGGATGCTGAAACGGGACTGATATGTTCGTTGTCAGCTGTTCGTTATTAGCCAATTAACAAGTCGTCGATTGACAACGAACAGCTGACACACCCCAGGCAAATTGCTCCGCCCCCGGTTCGGGAGCGGAGCAATTTTGGTTTGAACCGTTGCTGCCGAGGCGGTGGTCAGCAGCATCCCGCAGAGCCCCCCCCGGTGCCCCAAAGCCGGCACCTACCTTTGCGGCATGCCCGGAACCCTGTACCTCCTCCCCACGCCCCTGGCCGATGACACGGCCCCGCAGGTGCTGCCGCCGCAGGTGGTGGCCGCCGTGGCCGCCCTCCCCTACTTTCTGGTAGAGAATGCGCGCACAGCCCGGCGCTTCGTGAAAAGCGTGGCCCCGGCCCGCGTTATCGAAGATATCCGCTTCACCGTCATCGACAAGGACAGCGCCGATGCCGAAGTGCGCGCCGCGCTGGCCCCTTTAGTAAAAGAGGGCATTGACGGCGGCATCCTCAGCGAAGCGGGCTGCCCCGGCATTGCCGACCCCGGCGCGGCACTGGTGCGCGAGGCCCACCGGCTGGGCCTGCGCGTGGTGCCGCTGGTGGGGCCGTCGTCGCTGCTGCTGGCCCTGATGGCCTCGGGGCTGAATGGGCAGCAGTTTGCTTTTCATGGCTATTTGCCCATCGAGAAAGCGCCGCGTGTGGCCGCCATCAAAACCCTGGAAAAAGAGGCCCAGCAGCGCAAGCAGTCGCAGCTGTTCATCGAAACGCCTTACCGCAACGGCTCTTTGTTTGCCGATTTGCTGGCGCACTTGCAGCCCGGCACCCGCCTGTGCGTGGCGGCCGACGTGACGGGAGCCGGCGAGTTCATCAAAACCCTGCCCGTGGCCGACTGGCGGCGGCGGCCAGCCCCGGAGCTGCACAAGATTCCGACCGTGTTTGTGATTGGTATGTAGCGCGATGTACCGCGGACTTTGAGAGTCCGCACATGGCAGGTTCGGGTGTCGTTCACGCGCGGACTCTCAAAGTCCGCGGTACATCAGGCAGCCGCCAGCACGGTTTCGCCGTGCTGGCTCATGTCGAGGCCGGCGGCTTCGTGGCGGGCATTTACCCGAATGGGAATGAGCAGGTTGGTGAGCTTGTAGAGCAGGAACGAGCCGCCGAAAGTGAAGCCCGAGATGAAAACCAACGCGGCCAGATGATGCCAGAGCAGCGTGGCCGAGCCGGTAATCAGGCCGCCTTGCTGGGCGAAGATAGCCGTCATAACCATGCCCACGATGCCGCCCACCCCGTGGCAGGGAAATACGTCGAGGGTGTCGTCGAGAGTGGTGCGGTTTTTCAGGGCCACGGCCCCGGCGCTGATGGCAGCCGCGCTCACGCCAATGAACAGGGCCGGGCCGTAGCTGACGTAGCCCGCCGCCGGGGTGATGGCCACCAGGCCTACCACTGCGCCCACCGCCGCGCCGAGGGCCGAGGGCCGCTGCCCGCGCACGGCCTCAATCAGCATCCAGGTGAGCATGGCAGCGGCCGAGGCCAGGTGCGTGGTGAAGAAAGCCTGCACCGCCACCGTGTTGGCGGCCAGCGCCGAACCGGAGTTGAAGCCGAACCAACCAAACCACAGCAGGCCCGTGCCCAGCAGCACAAACGGAATGTTAACCGGAATGTGCTGATGTCCAGCCTTGTGGGTTTCGCGCCGGCCTAGGGCAAGGGCCCCGGCCAGCGCGGCAAAACCGGCCGAGATATGCACCACCGTGCCGCCGGCAAAGTCCAACACGCCCCATTTGAACAGGAAGCCGTCGGGATGCCAGGTCCAGTGGGCCAGCGGGCAGTAGATGAGCAGGCTGAACAGGCACATGAACAGCAGGTAGCCCCAAAAACGAATCCGCTCGGCAAACGCGCCGCTGATGAGCGCCGGCGTGATGATGGCAAATTTTAGCTGAAAGGCCGCGTACAGCACCAGCGGCAGGTTGGGAGCCAGGCGCGGGTGCGGGGCCGTACCCACGTGGTTGAACAGGAGGAAGGTGAGCGGATTGCCGATTACGCCGCCTAAGCTGTCGCCAAAAGCCAGCGAAAAGCCCACCACGTACCACAGCACCGATATCACACCCAGCGCGATGAAGCTTTGCAGCATGGTGGAAATGACGCTGCGCTTGCTCACCATGCCGCCGTAAAAAAACGCCAGGCCCGGCACCATAAACAGCACCAGGCCCGAAGCGGTGAGCATCCAGGCCAGGTCGGCGGCTGCGAAGGTATTAGGCCTGGCATCGGGGTGCTCCTGGGGTAGCAGGGCCGCTACCAAAGCCAGGGTCAGAAGAAGCCCCAGACTAAGAGCAGCCAGTTTCTGTTTGCGAGTCATATCAGTATAATTTTAGCAGG
>JAYULN010000427.1:0-4074 GCA_043763525.1 Hymenobacter sp. | reverse complement strand
CTCGGCGGGCTCGAAACGGCTGGCCAGGCGCAGCTGGACCTGTTTACCGCCTCCGCCTTCGCCGACCACGAGCGCCGCCAGCAGCTAATGACCACGCTCGACCTCCTGAATGCCCGCTTTGGCCGCCAGTTGGTGCGGCTGGCCGCCACGGGCGTTGCCCAAAGCACCGCAGGCAAAAGCCCGCCGCCCGCCTGGGCTGGCCGGGCGGCTCACCGCTCCCCGCTGTATACCACCGCGTGGGACGAGCTGTGGGAAGTCCACTAACGCCCAGCACTAATTCGTCGGGCCCAAGCAGTTGTTAGAAAAGCAGGCAGAATTGGGTAGCAGGCGCTGATAGTTTAACGCAGTGACAAACGGGGTAACGGCAGCAATGGTGTTGCTCAGTGCTTTGGACCCAACACTTGCTGAATTATGTTACGCCGGTTGTTTTTGGTTTCTGGGTTTGTAGCGTTTTCGGGAATAAAATCCAACCAGTAACCAGTAACCAGTAACCAGCAACTAGAAGCATCCAGAAACACGAGTCACAAGAGCTGCCTGCTTCACAGCCGTTACTATAAAGAATTCCGGAGCCTCAGCGCACCTCCACGGCACGGGCCAGTACGCTGCCTGTGCCCCGCGCCCGCACCGTGTACAGGCCCGGCGCAAACCCGGCCAAATCCAGCTCCACGGCATTGCCGTGGGCTTCGTGGTGCAGCACTATCTGCCCCAGCGCGTTCAACAGCCAGATTTCAGCCAGCCCAAACCCGGCGGGCAACTCGACATCCAGCGGGCCGGCGGTGGGGTTGGGGAATACGTTGAACCCCGCCGCCGTGCGCGTTGCGGCCCGCGTGGGCAGCAGCGTGGCGTAGGTGCTGGCGGCGGCATCGGCCGAGGTTTGCAGCTGGGTCAAGTTGGGGGCGGCCAGCACCGCAAACGACACCGTGACGGAGTCGCCGGGAGCCAGCCTGGCCAGGCGGGTGCCCACTACCTGGGCCACGTCGGCCCCGTTGGGCAGGCCGGCGGTGCGGGTGGCGCGGGCGGTGCCGCTGCTCAGGGTAAGGAATTTTTCGGCGGGCGAGAAGCCGTCGGCCAGGCGCACGGGCGTGCCGGCGGGCGCGCTGCTATTGATGGAGTACACGGTGGGCGTGCCGCCGCGCAGCAGCCGCACGCCCACGTAGCGGGCGGGCACGGCGGGCGGCACGGCCGGGGCCAGGGTGTAGCAGTAGCCCATGGTGCGGGTGCTGTCCCAGGCGGCGGCGTTGCGGATGGCCCCGTCGGGGTTGGGAATGTCCCAATCCATAAACAGGCCGGCATAAAGCGGCTTGAGGGTATCGGCAGTAAGGTTTTTGAGCGAATACTCCAGCACCACGAAATCGCGGCGGCTGGGCATGGCCCAGGAGTAAGCCCGCTGGCGCACGGCCACGCCCACGCTCCGAATCCGCCCGCCCGCCACCGGAATGCTGTCCTGAAACGCGGCCCGGGATTCCTGGTCGGCGCGGGGGCCGGGCTGCTGGCGAGTAATCTGGGCGAGGCGGAAGAATGACTGCCGCGACTGCCCATTATTGGTGCGCAGGCGGTCCGATACGCGGGTGGGGCTGGTGGCCAGCAGCAGGCCGCCCTCGCTCAGAATGTTGCCGCTGGTGCGGTAGGTGAGGCCCATGCCCACGGTGCCAGCCAGGTTATCAAAAGCCAGGTTGCCCCGGCTGGTCAGCGTTAGGGCCATGTCGTTGGCGTTGAGCACCACGTAGTCGGGGTTCAGCACGAGGTCCACGTACTGGTCGTACTGAAAGCCGCCGCTGGCCGTGAGGCGGTAGCGCAGCGTGGCCGTCGTGTTCATCGGAATGCCGCTGGCGGCCACGGCCAGCCGGAAGGGCGCGGCTGCGTTGCCGGCGCGGCCCAGCGTGGCTAGGCTGCCCACCACAAAGCTGCCCTGCCGCACCGTGAGGTAGGGCGACAGCGAAGTGAGCGTGACCGTGAGGCCGGCCACGGGCTGCAACAGGTTCTGCACATCCACGGCCAGGCGCAGGGTATCGCCGGGCAAATAAGCGGGCCGGGCCGGGGCAAAGGTGCTGGCCACCACACGGGCTTCCTGGCGGGTGGTTTGGGTGAGGGCCCGCAGCATGTTGAGGCGGCCGGTGCCCATGCGGCCTACCCAGGTAGCGTTGGCGGGCAGGCCGTCGAGGTTATCGGTGGTTTGGCGCAGCTGGGCAGCCAACTGGTCGGCGGTGAGCTGCGGAAACTTCCAGCGCAGCAGCGCCGCCGCCCCCGCCACCATGGGCGCGGCAAACGAGGTGCCGCCCGCCGTGGTGTAATCAGCATCGACCAACGCCCCGGCGTGGTAGCCATAGATGGTCAGGACGCTGATGCCCGGGGCCACCAAATCGACGCGGTGGCTGAAGGTGGCGCTGCCCACCTTGCGGTCGGTATTATCCACGCCCGATACCGACAGCACATGGTCGTAGGACGCAGGATAGAAGAGCAAATCGGCGTTGGTGTTGCCGGCGGCGGCCACCAGCACGGCGTTGCGGTTCACGGCGGCGTAGGTCATGACATCCTGCTCGAAGCGGGAGTAGCCGCCCGGCGCACCCCAGCTCATGTTGATAACCTGGCAGCCGTGGTCGGCGGCGTACACCACTGCCTCGATACCGGCGAAGTTGCCGGTGATGGTATTGGGGTAGATGTTGAGCGGCATAAACCGGCACTTGTTGCCCACGCCGGCCAGGCCCACGCCGTTGTCGGCCCGGGCCGCCGCCACGCCGGTCACCAGCGAGCCATGCACGACGTTGATGTCGTAGCCGGAGTCGTTGTCGTTGTTGGCCAGGTCCCAGCCCGTGAAATTATCCACGTAGCCGTCGCCGTCGTCGTCGCGGCCGTTAATCGGGTCGGCGTAGTTGTGCTTGAGCTGCGGGCGCAGGTCTTCGTGGGTGAGGCGCACCCCGCCGTCGGTGATGCCGATGACGATGGAGCTGTCGCCGCGCGTCACGTCCCAGGCCCGGTAGGCCTTTATCTGCTTCAGGTAATACTGGCCGGCCGTGAGGCTGGTGATGGTGGAGTCGGCCAGCGGGTCGTTGGGCTGGTACAGGGGCTCGCGGATGTAGAGTGGCTCGACGTATTCTACCGCGCCGGTGGCCAGCAGCACGGCGCGGGCGCGGCCCAGCTCCAAAGTGGTGGGCAGCCGCACTTGGTAGATGCCGCGCAAATCGACACTGCCGGGCAGCTCGGGGTTGGGGGCGAGGCTGTGGGGAAATTTCTGTTGCAGGCCGGTGGCCTCCAGCGTGCGAAGGGCGGCTTCGAGCGCGGCCGGCTGCTGGCCGGGGTGCAGCTTCAGCACCAGGCGGCCCGGAATGGTGGGCGGGGAGGAAGGGGCCGCCGCCGCCGCCGGCTTAGTCAATCCAATTAATAATATGAAAGAGAATAACAGGCGTAACATGTTTCGCATTCGATAAAAGGATAAGGACTAAGGTTGAAGTAAAGATAATCTTTTACCTGGCTACTTGGGCCTTCAAGACACCAAGGGCGCAAAAATAATTGCACGTTTGCGGGAATTTGTCTTTGCAGGGAAATAGGATGCTTTTCTGGCGGCATGGCCGCGCATCTGGCCTGCCGCCGTAACTTGCGCGGCGGCCTCCCGGCCGCCTCATTGTTCCGAATTAACCCGTCCCACCCACAATGATTAACAAGCACCAAGCCACCCTCGATGCCGCCGTGCAGGCCCTGCACGGGCGCACGTTCTTCGCCGCTTTCCCCGAAAATCCGTCGCCCGAAATCTACGGGGCCGATGCCGATGCCCAGGGCCGTGAGAAATTCGCCGCCATGCGCGGCCGGCACTTCACCGAGCTGCAGCAGGGCACCCCCGATGGCTGGGCCGGCCAGGAGGAGTCGCCCTACGAGCAGCAGGCCCTCGGCATCAAATACCCCTACTACGCGCCCGAAACGCTGATTGCGAACGCCCAGGCCAGCTTCGATGAGTGGCGCAAGCTGAAGCCCGCCCTGCGGGCCGCCCTGCTCACCGAAGCCCTCGAAGGCATGCGGAGCCGCTTCTTCGAAATTGCCTACGCCACCATGCACACCACGGGGCAGGCCTACATGATGTCG
>JAYULN010000426.1:0-1624 GCA_043763525.1 Hymenobacter sp. | reverse complement strand
CGCACCCCGCCCACCCTGCGCGACCTGGTGTGCGACCGGGTGGGCTGCATCGAAACCGACGTGCCGCACCAGTTCAACAACTCGGTGATGGCCTACGTGACCTTGTTCACGGCCCGCAACCGCAGCTACATGCAGCGCGTGCTCGAGCGCGAGAATTTCTACTTCCCCATCTTCGAGAAATACCTGACGCAATACAACCTGCCCACCGACCTCAAGTACCTGGCCGTGGTGGAGTCGTCGCTGATTCCGACGGCCAAGTCGCCGGTGGGGGCCACCGGCCTCTGGCAGTTTATGGGCCCCACAGCCGGCGACCTGCGCCTGAAGCGCGACGAGTGGATTGATGAGCGCATGGCCCCCGAAAAGGCCACTGAGGCTGCTTGCAAGCACCTGCGCTACCTCTATGGCATCTTTCATGACTGGGAGCTGGTGCTGGCGGCTTACAACTGGGGCGCGGGCAGCGTGCAGCGCGTGATGCGCCGCACCGGCAAAAAGACCTTCTGGGACCTGTACCCCTACATGCCGGCCGAAACGCGCAACTACGTGCCCACCTTCACGGCCATTATGTACAGCATGAAGTACGCCGAGGCCCACGGCCTGCGCACCTCCACCTTGCGCTACCAGTACGCCGAGCCGATGGACACGCTGAGCCTGCGCGGCTACGCCTTCGACCTGCGCCGCCTCAGCCGCGCCTGCGGCTACGACGATTCGCTGTACCTCACCCGCTTCAACCCTGAGCTGCGACGGGCGGCACTACCGGCCGGCTACCGGCCCTACGTGGTGCGGTTTCCGGCGGCGGCAGCCACGCACCTGGGCGATGTGGACCGCACCACCCTGCTCGAATACTGCCAGCCGGCCGCCGCCCTGCCCCAGCCGCTGGCCGTGTTGCCGCCGCGCCTCGACGGCGTGGAGCCTTGGCTGAGCCGGCCGCTGCTGGCTGCCACCGAAGGCCCCCGCACCGAAGAGGAAACCGCCGCGCCACGCTTCCGGCGGGTAGACCATAAGGTGCGGCGCGGCGAAACGCTGGCCAGTCTGGCCGAGCGGTTTGAGGTGAGCCAGGGGCAGCTGCGCCGCTGGAACGAGTTGGCCAAGGGTCGGCCGCTCAAGCCGGGCCGGGAACTGGTGATATTTATGCCGCTGCCGGCTACCGCGTCGCGCCGGCTCGTGGCTGCGCCCTTGGCAGCCGCCCGCGAGCCGGCCGCAATTGCCGCCGTGCCGCACTCTGTACGCCCGGTGGTATCGGAAGAAGAAGCGGCGGCCCGCCGCGAGCAGGCGGCCGCCAATGCCCACGAAGTAGTACGGGTGCAGGAGTTGATTCGCCAGGAAAAATCCCAGGAAGTCCGCTTAGTAGCCATTCGGCAGCGACAGGCCATTCAGCAGGCGGCCGCCGAAGTACAGGCCCGCGTGGCTGCCCGCCGCCTCGCGCAGGCCCAGGTGCTGGCGCAGGTTGCCGAAGCCAGGCAGACGGGAGCCAAAGTGGCGGAGGAAGCGGAGGAAGCTGATGCCCCCCCCGCCGCCGCCAATCCGGTGGCTGCCCGCGAAACTGATGGGTTTTACACCGTGCGGAAGGGCGAGTATCTCACCAAGCTGGCCCGCGAGCACAACCTGAGCGTGGCTCAGCTGATGG
>JAYULN010000425.1:0-10310 GCA_043763525.1 Hymenobacter sp. | reverse complement strand
CAACACCTCGCTGGGGCTTTGTTCTTGGTGGACAATGTTTTACTGCCGATATGTCGCCCCGCCGGGGCTTGAAGCATACGGTTTTGCGTAAGTCCTATACTTACTGCTGTTGCGCAGTAGATTGTAGCGCGAGCGGTGTCGTTCGCGCTACAACCCCAGAGGCGCTTAAACCAAGGCACCGCGTAACAGCAGTAACTGCTGTTACGCGGTAGAGATGCTTCGACAAGCTCGGCTTGACGCGTTATGAGGCCTTTCCAGGACCACCCCCACCCTACAGCTCCGTGCAGGAATCCGCGCCGCGTGCCCACTGGTTGAGGGAGGTGATGGTGGTGTCGGCAATATTGGTGAGGGCTTCGCGGGTGAGGAAACCCTGGTGGCCGGTGATAATGACATTGGGCTGGGCGAGCAGTCGGGCAAACAAGCCATCGGCCGGGCGCTGCTGCGAACGGTTTTCAAAATACAGGTCTTTTTCGCGCTCGTACACATCGAGCCCCAGGTAGCCCAGCTGGCCCGCTTCGAGGGCCGCCAGGGCGGCTTCGGTATCGAGCACGGCCCCGCGGCCGGTGTTGATGAGCATGGTGCCGGGTTTGCAGCGGGCCAGCGCGGCGGCATCAATCAGGTGGCGGGTGTGCTCGTTGAGGGGCGCGTGAATGGAGATGATGTCGGCCTCGGCGCAGAGCTGCTCCAGCGGCACGTAGGCGAGGCCGTATTTGCGGGTCAGGGCCACGTTTTGCTGCACGTCGTAGCCCAGCAGCCGGCAGCCAAAACCGTGCAGAATGCCCGCCAGCACGCCCCCAATGCGCCCGCAACCGATGATGCCCACGGTTTTGCCGTGCAGGTCGAAGCCGATGAGGTTGTCGAGGCGGAAATCGTAGCGGCGCAGCTGCTCGTTGGCCAGGCGCAGGCGGCGGTTGAGGGCCAGCATGAGGGCCACGGCGTGCTCGGCCACGGCGTAGGGCGAGTATTCGGGCACGCAGGCCACGCGCAGGCCCAGGCGGTGGGCGGCGTGCAGGTCGACCTGGTCGTGGCCGGCGGCACGCACGGCCACGTAGCGCACGCCCAGCGTGGCCAGGCGCTCCAGCACGGGCGCAGAGGCATCGTCGCTGGTGAAGATGGCCACGGCCTGGCTGCCCTCGGCCAGCACCAAGCTATCGGGGCCGAGCGGCTGGGTGATGAAGCGCAGCTCGTGCTGGCCCCGGGCGGCGGCGGCGAGGTAAGGTTGCTCGAAGGCGTGGGCACTGAATACGGTGACGTGCATGATGACATGAAATCGGGAAATTTCAGCGCCCACCCCGCCCGGTAGGGGGAGGATGGGTGGCCTTGAGTGCAGAAAATGGCCGGTGCCCACCAACTAGTTAGCCAAGCCAATATAATTTGTTGGAACTTGGCAATGCGCGGGCTCTTATGCTGCCGCAGCTGGTGCTTATGCTGCTTCCTACTTCAAGTACCCGGCCTGCCGCGCAGGAGGAACGCCGGTTTCTGGAGGGCCCGCGCACCCGGCGGCGCGACCTGGCCTTTATCTGGTCGGTGGTGCGCGAGCTTATTCGCGGGTTTCGGGTGCTGCATTTCGTGGGGCCGTGCGTCACGGTGTTTGGCTCGGCGCGGGTGGGCGCGGGCACGCCGTACTACGAGCTGGCCCGGCAGCTGGGGGCCGGCCTCAGCCGACTGGGTTTCACGGTGATGACCGGCGGTGGACCGGGTATTATGGAGGCCGCCAACCGGGGCGCGCGCGAGGCCGGGGGCCGCTCAGTGGGCTGCAACATTCTGCTGCCCAGCGAACAAGCCCCCAATCCTTACCTCGATAAATGGCTGCGGTGCCGGCATTTTTTCGTGCGTAAAATTCTGTTAGTGAAGTACTCGTATGCCTTCGTGATTATGCCCGGCGGCATCGGCACGCTCGACGAATTCTTCGAGGCCCTGACGCTGATTCAGACCCGAAAAATCCTCGAATTCCCAGTGGTGCTGGTGGGCAAAGAGTACTGGCAGCCCTTAGTGGCCCTGCTCACGCAGCTCGAAACCCAGGGCATGGTGTCGCCCCCCGATTTGCAGCTCCTCACCTACACCGACTCGGTGGAAGAAGCCCTGGCCCACATCGAGCAGCACGCCGTGCAGAGATTCCGGCTGCGCCGCGTGCAGAAACCGCGCCGCGTGCGTTGGTTTGGCGAGTAGCCCGTTCCTACAACCCCTCAAAGAGCACCACCAACTCCAAAAAATCAGGCACCACCACGTTGGGCCAGCCGCGGTCCTGGCGCAGGGTTTCGGCCAGGGCGGTGGCGGCGGCCGGCTCGCCGTGTATCACGAAGGTGCGCTTGGGCGCTTCGCGGAAGTTGCCCAGCCAGCGCAGCAGCTCGCCCCGGTCGGCATGGACCGAAAACCCGTCGAGCTCGGCTACGTGGCAGCGCACGGGCACCATTTCGCCGAACATTTTGATGGCGGTCTGGCCCTGCTGGAGGCTGCGCCCCCGGGTGCCCTCGGCCTGGTAGCCGATGAGCAACAGCGTGTCCTGGGGCTTGGACAGGCGGTGGTAGAGGTGCTGCACGATGCGCCCACCCGTACACATGCCGCTGGCCGAGATGATGATGGCCGGCCCCGAAACATCGTTCAGCGACTTCGATTCCTGCTGCTCGGCCACGAAACGCAGGCCCGGAAAGGCGAAGATGCTGCCATCGCCCAGGCGGTGGTCGTCGGGGTGGCGCGGGTACAGCTCCGTCACGCGGATGCCCATCGGGCTGTCCACATACACCGGCACCTGGGGCACGCGGCCTTCGGCGCGCAGCTTGCGCAGGTAGTAGAGCAGGGTTTGGGTGCGGCCCACGGCGAAGGCGGCGATGAGCAGCACGCCGCCGGTGCTCAGGGCCGCGTTCACTACCTGGGCCAGCTCAGCTTCGGGGTCTTGCAGGCGGGTTTCGCGGTCGCCGTAAGTCGATTCGACCAGCAGCACGTCGGCCTCGGCCACGGGCGTGGGGTCGCGCAGCACGGGGTTGTCGTAGCGGCCCAGGTCGCCCGAAAACACCAGTTTTTTGGTTTGCTCCTGGCCGCGCACGCTGAGCTCGACAATGGCCGCGCCCAGAATGTGGCCCGCCCCGCGAAACGTGGCCGTCACCTGCTCCGTCACGGCAATGGGCTCGTCGAAGGGCACGGGGCGCAGCAGCGGCAGCACCCGCTTGGCATCGGCCACGGTGTAGAGCGGCAGGGCCGGGTGGTGCTTGGAATAGCCCTTGGCGTTGGCGTAGGCGGCTTCTTCTTCCTGGAGCTTGGCCGAGTCGAGGAGCATGATTTCGAGCAAATCGGCGGTGGCGGCGGTGCAGAAAACAGGGCCCTGGAAGCCGTCCTGCACCAGCTTGGGGAGGTAGCCGCTGTGGTCGATGTGGGCGTGGGTAAGCACCACGGCCTCCAGGTCGGCGGGTGCCAGGGGCAGCGGCTCGCGGTTGCGCAGGCGCAGCTCCTTCAGTCCCTGAAACAAGCCGCAATCAACCATCAGCTGCTGCTGAGAATGGCCCTGTTCCAGCGTAAGCGAGTATTTGGAACCCGTGACGCAGTGCGCCGCCCCCAGAAACCGCAGGCTGACTTTGAGCCGCGCCGTGGTTTCCGATTGATGCGCGGACGGGGTAGCCGACCGGGGCCGGGTGGGCGGATGGATGGGCTGGGGCATGGCAATAGTGGGCTGGTGAAGGAAAGCAAAGGTGCGCCACCGCCCAACCGCGCCCCATGATGCAGGTCATTTATTGCGTTGATTTTGCACATGGCAAAATGGGTAGCCGGAGCTGAAATTGCCGCTGCATTCGCCGCAACAACCGGCCGGACGGCCCCGCCGTCGGACCGGTTGTTGCGTGAAGAGCATCGTTGAAAATGCTTCGTGTGCTTCGTGCTGGCGGCGTGCTCTACAACCGGCCGGACGGCTCCGCCGTCGGGCCGGTCCTACTCCCACGTGCAGCCTCCTCAAATCCGCTATCCACCTCCCCTTCCTCATGGCAGCCACCCCCTACACCCTCCCCTTCCGGGAGCTCAGCAACCAGCAAGTCGCCGTGGTAGGCGGCAAAAACGCTTCCCTCGGCGAGCTATTTAACCGCCTCATGCCCAGCGGTATCAACGTGCCCGACGGCTTTGCCACCACGGCGGCGGCCTACTGGCTGTTTCTCGATACCAACCACCTGCGCGAGCCACTCGGTGCGCTGCTGGCCAGCCTCGACACCAAGGAGTTCGGCAACCTGCCGGAGGTGGGCGCGCGGGCGCGGGCGCTGATGCGCGGAGCCAGTTTGCCCGTGCCGGTAATAGCCGATATCAAGCAGGCTTATAAGGACTTGTGTGCCGCGCACCCGACAGCCAGCGAGGTAGCGGTGCGCAGCAGCGCCACGGCCGAAGACCTGCCCACGGCCAGCTTCGCGGGGCAGCACGACTCGTTTCTGAACGTGCGCGGCGAGGATGATTTGCTGCGGGCCTGCCAGAGGTGCTACGTGTCGCTGTTCAACGACCGGGCCATCAAGTACCGGGTTACCAACGGATTCCACCACATGCGGGTGGCCCTTTCGGTGGGCGTGCAAGCCATGGTGCGCTCCGATTTGGCCTCGGCCGGGGTGGCGTTCACCATCGAGCCCGAAACCGGCCACCCCAACTTCATCTACCTCACCGGCAGCTGGGGGCTGGGCGAAAACGTGGTGCAGGGCGCGGTAAACCCCGACGAGTTTTACCTTTTCAAACCCGCCCTGCGCGAGGGCCACCAGGCCGTAATCACCCAAAAGCTGGGCGACAAGGCCCTCACCATGCGCTACGCCCAGAGCCAGAACGAGGGCGCCACCGGCATCGAAAACACCGAAACGCCGCCCGAAAAGCGGGCCACCTTCGTGCTCACCGCCGCCGAGGCCGAGCAGCTGGGCCGCTGGTGCCTGCAAATTGAGGAGCACTACGGCATGCCGATGGACATTGAGTGGGCCAGGGATGGGGTTACCAACCAGCTGTTTATCGTGCAGGCCCGGCCCGAAACCATTCATCACGGCCAGCAGGCGCTGCGCTTGCACGAGTACCACCTCACGCAGCGCGGCCCGGTGCTGGCCACCGGCAAGGCCGTGGGCAGCCAAATTGTGGCCGGCGTGGCCCGCATCATTCACTCGCCCCGCGAGGGCCACCGCCTGTTGCCGGGCGAAATACTGGTAACCGACAGCACCAGCCCCGACTGGAACGCGGTGCTGCGCCGGGCGGCCGTCATCGTCACGAACAAGGGCGGGCGCACCAGCCACGCCGCCATCGTGGCCCGCGAGCTGGGCTTGTCGGCCGTGGTGGGCACGACCGATGCGACCGAAAGAATCAAAGACGGCCAGCTCATCACCGTGTCCTGCGCCGAGGGCGACGAAGGCCAGGTGTTCGACGGCACCCTGGCCTGGCACGAAACCGACCTCGACCTGGAGCACGTGCAAGTGCCTCACACCAAGCCCCTGCTCATCCTGGCCGACCCCGGCCGGGCCTTGCAGCTGGCCCGCTACCCCAGCCAGGGCGTGGGCCTGATGCGGATGGAATTCGTCATCAACAACGCCATCCGCATTCACCCCATGGCCCTGGTCGATTTTGATAAGCTGGCAGACCCTGCCGCCCGCGCCGAAATCGCAACCCTGACGGCGGCCTACGCCAGCAAGCCCGACTACTTCGTCGACCAGCTGGCCCAGGCCCTTGGCTTCGTGGCGGCGGCGTTCCATCCGCGCCCGGTTATCGTGCGGCTCAGCGATTTCAAAACCAACGAGTACGCCAACCTGCTGGGTGGGCGGCAGTTCG
Organism: Hymenobacter sp.; assembly: GCA_043763525.1. Lineage (GTDB taxonomy): Bacteria > Bacteroidota > Bacteroidia > Cytophagales > Hymenobacteraceae > Hymenobacter. The sequence goes on along the minus strand of JAYULN010000425.1, from coordinate 4,547 downwards.
AGCCCGAAGAAGAAAACCCCATGCTGGGCTTTCGGGGGGCTTCGCGCTACTACAGCCCGCAGTACCGCGAGGGCTTCCGGCTCGAATGCCAGGCCCTGCGCCGGGTGCGCCTCGACATGGGCCTCACCAACGTGAAGGTGATGGTGCCCTTCTGCCGCACCGTGGCCGAGGGCCGGCAGGTGGTGGCCCTCATGGCCGAGTTTGGCCTAAATCAGGGCGAGCGGGGCCTGGAAATATATGTGATGGCCGAAATTCCGAGCAATGTGATTCTGGCCGAGGAGTTTGCGCAGGTGTTCGATGGCTTTTCCATCGGCTCGAACGACCTGACCCAACTCACCCTGGGCCTCGACCGGGATTCGGCCATCGTGAGCCCGCTGTTTGACGAGCGCAACCCGGCTGTACTGCGGCTGCTGGCCCAGGTTATCGGCACGGCGCGGGCCTGCGGGCGGCCCATTGGCCTGTGCGGCCAGGCCCCCAGCGACTACCCCGAGTTCGCCCGGTTCCTGGTCGAGCAGGGCATCGACAGTATTTCCTTCACCCCCGATGCGTTGCTGCGCGGCATGGCCAACATGGTGGAAGCCGAGCAAGCCCTGGCCAATGGAGCGCTGACAACCGAATTGGGCGAAGCGGTGCCGGTGTGAGAATGGATGAAAATATTTGCTATTTTATAATAATATATTTATAAATTACATCATTATTCTCAAACCGGCGTTTTGGCTGCCGTTTTCATGCGCCGACTCGCAACCGAAGGTCGGCGTGGCCAACATCAGCGCTACATTTTTCCCTCATGGACAACTCTATTCTCGACGAAACCGGTGGGATGACGCGCTTCGGCGCTCGTTTTTTTAGCGAGGGCTTTCGGCCGCGCTACGAAGTGGCGGAGCTGCTGCACCAGTGCTACGTTATTGGGTATCAGTCGTTGCCGCTGGTGGGCATCACGGGGTTTATCATGGGCATGGTGCTCACGCTGCAAAGCCGGCCCACCATGGCGCAGTTCGGGGCCGAGTCGTGGATTCCGACCATGGTGGGGCTCACCATCATCCGGGAGATGGGGCCGATTATCACGGCGCTGATTTTTGCCGGCAAAATCGGTTCCAGCATTGGGGCCGAGCTGGGCTCGATGCGCGTGACCGAGCAGATTGATGCCATGGAGGTATCGGGCACCAACCCCTTTAAGTACCTGGTGATGACTCGGATACTGGCCACCACGCTCATGCTGCCCATCCTCACCATTCTGGGCGATGCCGTGGGTTTGTACGCCGCCTACCTCGGCATCAACCTCAAGGGCGTGACCACCATGGCACTGTTTAGCAACAACATCCTGTCGAGCCTGGCCTTTGGCGACGTGCTACCGGCCGTTGTCAAAACTTTCTTTTTCGGCTTCGCCATCGGGGTAATTGGCTGCTACAAAGGCTACAACTCCGACAAGGGCACCGAGGGCGTGGGCCAGGCGGCCAACTCGGCGGTCGTCGTCTCGTCGCTGGTCATCTTCATCATCGACCTGCTGGCCGTGCAAATCACCGGCCTGATGGGCCTTAACTAACGTAGCGTGGCCAAAGTCCGCGCTACTACCCCCCAATGCAGCCCGCCCCAGCCCCTGCGCCCGCCGCCCCGCCGCCCGCCGCCGAAACGGTGCTGGCGGTGGCGCACCTGTTCAAGTCGTTTGGCGAGAACCACGTGCTGCGCGATTTTTCGCTGGCTGTGCATCGGGGCGAAAACGTGGTGGTGCTGGGCAAATCGGGCTCGGGCAAGTCGGTGCTCATCAAGTGCATTATCGGGCTGCTGCTGCCCGATGCGGGCAGTATCACGGTGCTGAACCAGGACGTGACCAGCCTCGACCACGCCGCCCTCGACCAGCTGCGGGCCAAAGTGGGCTTCCTGTTCCAGAGCAATGCCCTGTACGATTCGATGACGGTGCGCGAAAACCTGCTGTTTCCGCTACGGCGGCACTGGCTGGCGCACCGCAAGGGCGAGGAAGACGAGCTGGTGGCCCAGGCCCTGGCCGACGTGAGCCTGGGCCACACCGCCGACATGATGCCCGCCGAGCTGTCGGGCGGCATGCGCAAGCGCATCGCGCTGGCCCGCACCCTCATCCTGCGCCCCGAAATCATTCTTTACGACGAGCCCACCACCGGCCTCGACCCGGTTACGGCCCGCGAAATCGACCAGCTCATCCGCGAAGTGCAGCAGAAATACAACACCTCGGCCCTGATAATCTCGCACGACATGAACTGCGTGCGCCTCACCGCCAACCGCGTGGCCGTGCTGGTCGAAGGCCGCTGCTACGCCGAAGGCACCTACCAGGAGCTGGCCCGGCGCAACGACCCACGCATCCACGAATATTTCACCTGAAGCGACCCCGGCCCTTCTTTCACCCCTCAACCCTCCCCTCGCCATGAGCCAACGCAATACGAGTAATCATGTGCGCCTGGGCTTATTTATGCTGGTCGGCCTGGCTTGTTTGGTCGCCACGCTGTTTCTGGTGGGGCGCAAGCAGAATTTGTTCAGCTCGTCGCTGTCGGTGGAGGCCGATTTTCGCAACGTGGCAGGCCTCGTTACTGGCAACAACGTGCGCCTGGGCGGCATCAACGTGGGCACGGTGCATCGCATCCGGATTCTGAACGACAGCACCGTGCGCGTGAGCCTGAACCTGAACCGCGACGTGCGCAACTTCGTGAAGAAAAACGCGGTGGCCTACATCGGCACCGACGGCCTGGTGGGCAACACCATTATCAACCTGAAGCCGGGCCGCACCCCCGCCCCGCCCGTGGAAGCCGGCGACGTGCTGGCCACCACCACTCCCCTGGGCCTCGAAAAACTTATGAGCACCTTCAATCGGTCAAATATCAACCTGGTGGCCATCACCAGCGACTTGCGCCAGATTACCCACAAGCTCAACAACAGCGACCCGTTGTGGCAGCTGCTCAACGACCGGCAGCTGGCGGCCAACGTGCGCCAGAGCCTGCGCAACGTGACCGATGCTTCGGGCCAGCTCGAAGCGTCGGCGCACGACGTTCATTTGCTTACGCAGGGGGTGCGGCGGGGCCAGGGCGCAGCCGGCTACCTCCTCACCGACAAGGACTTTGGCAACCAGCTGCGCCATGCCTCCCGGCAGCTGGCCGGCACTTCCGACACGCTGGCCAGCACCCTGGCCAGCCTGAAGCGGCAGGTCCAGACCGGCACCGGCCCCCTCAACACCCTGCTGGTTGATACCAGCATGAGCCGCAACATGCGCCAAAGCCTGCAAAACGTGGAGCAGGGCACGGCCGGCTTCAACCAAAGCATGGAGGCGCTGAAGCACAACTTCCTGTTTCGGGGCTACTTCCGGCGGCAGGAGAAAAAGAAAGCCCGCGCGGCGGTCGGCCAGTAGCGTGGCCAAAGTCCGCGGTACAGCCAATGTCCACGGTACAGCTGCGCTACTCGATTTCCGCGATGGGCACTACCAGCACCGGCGCGGGGCTGTGCAGCAGCAGGCGCTTGGTCACGCTACGATGGAAGATTTCGCCCAGCAGGGTGTGGGGCCGGGCCAGGGCCAGCAGCCAGTCGGCCTGGGTAGTGCTCAGGCCTTGCAGCACGCCTTCGTCGGGGTGCATGGCGTAGAAGCCCTCGACGGCCGGGGGCGGGCCGCCGGCCGGCAGCAGGCCACTGGCCCGCACGTGGTGCAGAGCGGCGGCGCAGCCTTCATCGTCCTGCATGGGCGACGCGGTGATGACCGTGGTGCGGGCCGGTGCCAGCTGGTGCAACAGCTGCTGCGCGGCCTTGGCCCCCCGGTGCAGCACAAACGGCTCATCGTCGGCGGCCACGGCCAGGTGGGTGGGCACGGCCGGGCCGGCGTAGGTTTCGGGCACCAGCAGCACCGGCAGCTGGGCGTGGCGCAGCACTTGCAGCACGGCCGCGCCCAGGTCGAAATCGAAGCGTTCGGCGGCGGGCCGGCCCAGCACGAACAAGGCCGGGCCGTAGCGCCGGGCGATGTCTTCTACGGCCCCCGGCAGCAGGTTGGGGGCCAGCTCGATATCGGCGGGCACGTTGGCCTCGGTGGCCAGCGCCTGGAGGGCCTGGCGCAGCTCGCGCACGGTTTGGGGCGGTAGCGGCAGCTGAATATCGTCGTTCAGCAGCGTGAGCTGGTTGACGTGCAGCAGCACCACGCGGCCGTGCAGGTGGGCCGCCAGCTCGGCCGCGAACCGCAGCGCCCGGCGGCTCTCGGCAAAAAAGCTCGTGAGCACCAGCAGCGTGAGGGCGTGGCGGGCGGCTACCGGCCGGGCAGCACTGGCTTCCTTGGCGGGAGTATTCATGGCCGAAGATTTTTGGGTTTCTCGATACTGGCAGTTGGCGGCTCGTTGTTATACTCGTCACGAAGTGGTTTGCGAGCACGAGGTAGCGACGCGACCCTTCGCGTCTCGGCGTTCGCGCCGTTCAACGCCGAGACGCGAAGGGTCGCGTCTCTACATCGGCCGGCCGATTTTCGCATTCCACCTCGCGATGAGTATAACTAAGAAGGCAGCCAGTATTAAGCAGTCAGTAGTCGGACATCAAAGTGCTGTCAATCA
>JAYULN010000424.1:0-4083 GCA_043763525.1 Hymenobacter sp. | reverse complement strand
TGGGTGCCTTTTTTGACAATCGCCTGCAAGTTGGCGGCATCGGCAGGCGGTAGGTTAACGGGTTTGGCGAGGCGGGGCATCCGCAAAAAATGGATGGTATCCACTCGTTACTGTTACAAACAGAATTAAGTTGTCAGACCACTAGTTCCCCCTCTTTTTTGGAGAGGGGGCTAGGGGGTGAGGTTGACGGGCGAGTGCGGCCCGTTGCGTAACATCAGTTACTACTGCGGTAAAGATGCTTCGCTGCGCTCTGCAGGACGTTCCGGTTACTCATTGCCCATTGTTCATTGATAAATAAGCGAAGCGCTATCTTTGCCAACTATGCACACCCCGTATCTAATTGGTATCACTGGCGGCAGCGCTTCTGGCAAAACCACGTTTCTGCGCCGACTCCTGGCGGCCTTCCCCGAAGAGCAGATTTGCCTCATCTCGCAGGACAATTACTACCACCCGCGCGAAAAGCAGCTTCGCGACGATATGGGCGTGGAGAACTTCGACCTGCCGGCCAGCATCGATGCCGCGGCGTATGCCAATGACGTGCTGCGCATTAGCCAGGGCCACGAGGTGCGACGCAAGGAATATACTTTCAACAACGCGGCGGCGGAGGCCAAGGAGCTGGTGTTTCGGCCGGCCCCAATTGTGGTGGTCGAAGGTATTTTCGTGTTTCACTTCGAGGAAATTGCCAAGCTGCTCGACCTCAAAGTGTACATCGATGCCCAGGAGCACGTGAAGCTGCACCGCCGCATTATCCGCGACCGCGACGAGCGGGGCTACGACCTGGCCGACGTGCTCTACCGCTACACCCACCACGTAGCGCCCACCTACGAGCAGTTTATTGCCCCCTACAAGCACTACGCCGACATCGTCATCCCCAACAACCGCCACTTCGAGAAGGGCCTGGAGGTGCTGGTGGGGTTCCTGCAAAGCAAAGTGGTGACCGAAAAATAATAGTTGCCACCGGGCGCAACGGGCCGCGTGCAAGCACCTTTTCGGGCTTGCAGCCCGCAAAGGCGGAAAACATATTTTTACAATTCTATATTATATAAGTAAAATAAGATTATCTTGAATGCTTGATTGGTCGACTGACTGGCGCGGTAGTACGCGGCAGCCGGGCCAATGAGGTTTGGAGGTAGCCACTTTTTGCTTATTTACCATGGAGCGCATTTTTTCACGATTTTCCCGCTTGGCGGCAATTGCCGCCTCCACTGCACTGCTGGGACTGTTGGGCTGCGACAAAAATGGCCAGACCGGCGTGTTGCAGCACTCGCCCGCCAACCCGGCCCTGCAAGCCGAGGTAACCCCCGACAAAGCCTACGACCAGATGTTCGAGGCCAGTACCAACGAGCTGCGGGACAACACTTATCTCATCATCACCAAAGCCCAGAAAGGCAGCATTTTTACGGTGCATACCGGCCCGCGGCCCACACCCGACCACGCCGTGTGCTTCGCCAGCGTCAAAAACTCCGGCTTTCGGGAGTGCGTGGAAGAATACTACCACCACGCCGGAGCCGTGGCCGTGCAAAGCGACGAGGCCGGCTGGTGGGCCACGCCTTTGTGAGTAATTATGAGTTGGGAATTATGAGTTATGAGTTGGCAGCACAACATCAATTCGTAACTCATAATTTATAATTTATAATTCTACTAAATGTATAGCAAAGCCGAAGTAACCCAACTCCGCCAGGCCTTCTGGACGGCACTGGGGCAGTGTATGGCCCCGGTACCCTCGGCCGAGGGCGACACCACCAACTGGATAAACTACAAGACTGGCCTCAAGCACGTTTACTTCCGGATGCAGGCCGACAACCGACGGGCCAGCATCGCCATCGAACTGACGCACCCGGACGCGGGAATCCGGGAGCTGTTCTTTGAGCAGTTTCTGGAGCTGAAAACGCTGCTCCACGAAGCTCTGGGCGAACAATGGATTTGGGAAGCCCAGGCTACTGATGCCAATGGGCTGCCCTTTAGCCGCATATACCGGGAGCTGCCGGAGGTGAATCTGTTTAATAAGGAAGACTGGCCGGCGCTGATTTCGTTTTTCAAGCCCCGGCTCATGGCCCTGGATGCGTTCTGGACGGATGCGCAATACGCGTTTGAGGCATTGAAATAGCGAGAAGTATGCCCACCAAAAAGGACCGGCCGCGTTTGCGGCCGGTCCTTTTTTTATGCTTAGAGCGGTTTCCAGATTGGTGTACATGCCCCGGTCCGACGGCTCCGCCGTCGGACCGGTTGTCGTTTGCATCGCCTACGTCAGTCGTGCCGCCATCGTTCCCACGACAACCGGTCGGACGGCTCCGCCGTCGGACCGGAGCACGGACACTAACTTGGAAACTGCTGTAATCGGGGCTAGGCCTTGGGCGGCGTGCCCGCGGCGGGCGCACTGCTCTTGCCACCGCCGAGGCTGCCCACGCGGCGGGCGCGCTTGTAGCCGTCGTAAAGCGGTTGGTTGAGGAAGCGGAACACGTCCATCGGCTTGTCGAGCTCATAGACTTGCTGCATGAGGGCGTGCAGCAGGTCGGAGGCCGACTGGTTGCCTTGGCTGCGCTGGTCGATGAGGGAGCTGGTGCCGCGCACGGTGCTGGCAAAGGTGGTGTGCAGGCCCCGCAGCTGGGCCAGCACGGGCTTGCTGAGGGCATAGGGGGCCAGGCCAGTGGCGTGGGTGTCGGCCGCGTCGAAGAGGGCTTTGGACACGTCGCGCAGCTCTTCGGGCTTCATTTTGCGCAGCTGTGCTTTGCTGAGGGTGGCGCGGGCAAGCAGGCCGGTATCGGCGGTTTTGGTGGCCACCGAGCGCAGGGGGCCGAGCAGGGCGGGCAGCGCGGCCAGCAGCACGGCACGGGCGGTGGTGGCCTGCTCGGTGGTGGGCTTGGTGTTGAGGGGGGCGGCCCCGACGGCGGCCATGACCAGGGCGTAGGCCGGGGCAATGTCGGCGGCTTCGGCGGCGGCCACGGCGCTGGCCTTGATGGCCTCGGCGTTGTCGGCAATGAATTTGACCAGCACGGTGGTCATGGCGTATTGGTTGTCTTCGCGGGCATCCATAAAAACGAATGGGTAGAAAAGTGATACCGGCCGAATAGCGGCCTGCCCTCAAGATTACCGCTTTTTCGGCACTTGCCGGAATAAAAGCTTCCGCGCACTGCTCTAAGAATGGTATATAGTGGATACTGCCCATCATGCTATACTTTTAGCGCACTGTTTAGCGGCACGCCTCCACCGTTGCGGCTGCCCCTTGGGTTCTTTCCAGTGCCCACCCACTTCCTGAGCTTTTCTACCGAGCTCTTGGCTTCCTGCAACTGGCAGGGCACTTGGCGTTCGTGCAACTGCTTGCACACTGCTTGTCGGCTTCCGACCCGTAATGTTTCTTTTCTGGGCTGTTTGCGCTGTTCCTCCTGGCTTGGGCTATCGGATGACCGCCGGTGCGGGTCGTGCTAGTCATTGGCACCTCGCCGGTTATTCGGCGGGCTCCTCATTTTTCTGCTCAAATCCTTTTTACAAGATTTAATTTCTTGCCCAGCCACATGAAACGACTTTCCTCTCCCCTACTTCTTGCGTTCACTTTCCTATGCCTGCTGCTGGGCGTGGCTCCGGCCAAAGCGCAGTTCCTGTGGCAGCGGGCCGTGGGCACGGCCACGGCCGACGAAACGGCCGAGTTCATGGTGCCCGTGGCTGGCGGCTTCGTCACGCTGGGCAAGTACCACCCGGGGGGGCAGCCGTTTGGCGAAGGCCTGTACCTGAGCAAAGTCAGCTACACGGGCGACACGCTTTGGACCAAGCGCTGGCCCCTGCGCCGCGCCGACATCCTGTATCCGCGCGGGCTCTTTGAAGACCGCACGGGCAACCTCGTGGCCTCGGCCATCACGGCCGACCCCGCCACCAACCCCAACGTGCCGCCGATTTCCCAGGGCCGGCTGGTCAAGTTCACGGCCACGGGCGACACGCTCTGGACCCGCACGGTCAGCACGCCGTCCGCCAACGCCGCCCTGGACGTGCCCGTGCTCGGCAACGACGGCAATTACGTGGTCATCGGCGACTTCGGGGCCTCCCTGCCCGCCCTGTTCAAGTACTCCCCCGCCGGGGCCCTGCTCTGGA